>SHBV01000044.1 GCA_004211885.1 Verrucomicrobiaceae bacterium | reverse complement strand
TAGAACAGATCCCACTGCCAAGAAAAAACCGAATATTACTACCTCCCACGAGAAGTATTATTAATGAAGCGCACGTGAGCAAAGCGGCAGTTCCCATATCAGTTTCAATCCCTATCAGCAATACAGGAATAAGAACAATTAATGCCGGATAGATAAAACCGAACCGCGGTTGATTCATTCTTTCTTTGTACTTTGAACACCAACCAGCCAACACGAACACTAATGCAATTTTAGCTAACTCGGAAGGCTGTATACGAGCAAAATCAAAACCAAAATTACTTAGACCTATCCATCTAGATGATCCATTTGCAGGCTGAGCAAAGGGAGGCACAAAACACAATACTAACAATATCAAAGACACCGAAAACCATACCCACTGAGAACGGTTCCAGAAATGGTAATCAATGGACGATGCGATGGCACAAACAATTATCCCCAATCCCAACCAAACAATTTGCCTGTGAACATCATGATAAATATCGACTCTATCAGAAATGAAAACGCTTGTACTAAGTAGCATCACTACTCCTAATACAAGTAATCCTACGATTGAAAAAACAAATATATGTAAGCTCTTTTCTCCCATGAAAAAAAGTTTAGTCCTTTAGGGTAATACCAAAGTCTTTCCTATACCCAAAGTCCTAGGGTCAACTCCGGGGTTTAATTTTAATATTGAATCAATACTAACGCTATACTTTCTCGCGATCCCGTAAAGCGTATCACCTGACGATATAGTATGAGACGAAGCTACCACTCTTTGTTCCAATTGATTGCCCGAAGCTATAAAATCATTCGTAGATATTTCTTTAACAATCTTAGGTTGTCTGGCTGAATTAGTTTTATAAACTGGAATGGCCCGAGGCGCTGATTCACTTGTAGTTAGAGGAGGCACTGATGATAACAATTGAAACCCTTCTCCTCCATCATCAGTCTCTTTCAAGGTTTTATTTTTTGTTATTTTCTCAGCAATACCTGCCGTATTTGGTTTTGGCACGGGCAAAGAATTCAAGGAAATATAATTCTCATTTTCCTGTTGAGGCGATACTGGTAATTCTCCACCCTCATTGACAATTAGACTCGGCTTAGGAATTCTCAATACTCTGCCACTTAACAAAGGATGCTCTTCATCAATTAAATTCGCTGCTAATAATTCAGTTCTAGAAATCTTATAAGATTCAGCAATCGCTCTAATACTATCGCCGCTACGAACAGTGTACCGTTCAAAGCCTTTATCTTTTTCTATATTCGGTTGTTTCTCAGTTGAATTTTCTTTAGTGATTTCCTTGTGAAGACCTTCACTCTCTTCCTGATCAAGATTCACTGCTGATGCGGTCACAGCTTTCGGCTTAAACATTTCAAAAGCTAATATTCCACCAACAGCAACTACATGAAGTATCAAAACCACAACAAATGCTCTCGAAAGCTTTATATTAGGAACATCTGACTGCCATTCACTATCAGGGCTTGAATTTGATTTACGAGTTCTTGCAAACACATCCAGCCAATTATGCCTCTCACTATTACTATCTGTTTGTCTGTTTTTATTATTCATAATTTATTTTAGTTTTATTTGTTTTTCTACAGCTGCTTTGAATAAATCTCCTCTTTCCTCATATCCAGAAAACATATCGAATGACGAAGTTCCCGGTGAAAACAAAACTGTACCTTTGTCCTTTGCTAAAGATTTCCCCAAACTCACTGCTTCATCAAGATCCTCACTTAGCCTACAATCAACCTGATCTGCCCAATTTTCAGCCATCTGAAAACGCGTTTCTCCTATTAGAATCGCATGCTTTACGTGCCTCGAAACTGAATCGACAACATCTGAAAACGACAACCCCTTATCCTTTCCTCCAGCAATCAAAACAATCCCTTCATTTGAACCTGAAAACGACTTCAACGCACTTTCCATCGCATGAAGATTAGTGGCCTTGGAATCATTAATATAATCAACACCACCGACAGTCGCGACCAGCTCACATCTATGCGGAGGAGCAGTATAATCAGAAAGTGATTCTACAATTGAATTAATTGAATGTCCTTTAATTTGAGCAACAGCAGTTGCTGCCATTAAATTCTCAGCATTATGGGTTCCTCTAAGCTTAGTTTTTTGAAGGTTAAATAATATATCGTCCCCACAAACAATGTTACCCTCATTAAGGCTATAGTTTCCTGAATCCTGATGAGCTGAAAATGTTACTGTTTGAGCCTTTAGACCTTGCAACTCATCCTTATCATTTATTATGGCCCAGTCCTCCTCATTCTGGTTAACAAATAACCTCATTTTTGCAGACTTATATCCATCGATCCCTGAATATCTATCCAAATGATCTGGCGCAAAATTAGTCCACACTGCCACGCTCGGATGAAATTCGCTGATGGCCTCTAATTGGAATGAGCTTATTTCCAAAATGACAGAAGAATAACTCGTTGAATCGCAAACAATATCTGATAAGGGTCGCCCATAATTACCACCTGCCACTACTGTCTCTCCGCACCCGTTTAGTATTTTTTCTATTAGTTCTACAGTTGTAGTTTTACCATTTGTTCCGGTGACCCCAATTATTGAAGGCGAACAAAATGGGTAAGAAAATTCTATTTCTCCAATGATTGGAACTCCTGAATCTGTGAATTGAGTTGCTATTTTCCAATCAAGGCTTATTCCCGGGCTAATCACAGCAAATGCATATTTCTCAGGTTCAGAGCATACCGCATCCTCTCCTACTGCAATTTTACACCCTTCAGAACCTAACTCCTCCGCTCTACATTTAAGCTCTGAAGAATTATCCGTATCAAAAACACAAACATTTGCACCTTCGCGTAATGCTAGCCTTGCTGCCGCCATTCCACTCTGGCCACATCCGAGCACCGCAATATATTTTCCTTTGTATTTCAGATCACTACCTCAGTTTTAATGTTGCTAATCCAATGAGTGCACAGAGCAGTGAAAGTATCCAAAATCGGATAATTACTTGGCTCTCATGCCATCCCTTAAGTTCAAAATGGTGATGTATCGGAGACATTCTAAAGAGTCTCTTCCCTCGGACCTTAAAACTGAGCACCTGAAGAATCACAGACGCTGCCTCCATTACAAAAACGCCACCAATGACTACTAGTAAAATTTCATGTTTCGAACAAATCGCTAAAGTAGCAAAGGCTCCGCCCAAAGCTAAGGAGCCAGTGTCCCCCATAAATACTTTTGCAGGATGGCAATTGAACCATAAAAAACCTAAACCAGCGCCTACCAATGCTAGACATACAATCGTAAGTTCTCCCGCAAATCTGCTATGAGGAATCAGTAAATATTTTTCACCCAATTGTTGATTGCCAACCAGATAACAGATCGCTGCATAGGCCAAAGCAACGGATATAGAGCATCCGATCGCTAACCCATCCAACCCATCAGTCAAATTTACTGCATTAGAACATCCTACAATAATCAATACAAACAAAGGCAAACAAAAAATGCCCATGTCAGTAATGAGTGAATCTTTATTGAATGGTACATATAACTCACGAATGTATTTTGAAGTTTCTGGATTTAAATATAAATACAGTCCTGCACCCAGTGACACTAGGACTTGAAGCATTAATTTAGTTTTAGCACTGATGCCTTTAGAATTCTTCTTTTTGACTTTCTGGTAATCATCCCAAAACCCAACGAGTCCTAACCCTATAAAAACAACTACCACAGCTAACACGAGCGGATTAGACAATCGCGCAAACAATAAGACGCTAATCATAACCGCCACCACAATAATGACGCCTCCCATCGTGGGGGTACCAGCTTTAGAATCATGAAGTTCGGCCAATTTATGAACCTCGTCAGCGCTCCTTATAGGCTGCCCCATCTTCATTGCAACTAGTCGTCGAATTAAATAGGGACCTACCAATAAAGTTATACCAAACGAACAAATGCAAGCGACTCCTGCCCTAGAAGTAATATATCGTAGCAACTGCACATCAACACCTGCAGTCTCTTTCAAATAATCGTACAACCAGGGAATCATGAAATATCTAAATTACTTATTACATTCTCCATTGCAGAGGAGCGGCTCCCCTTAATCAAAATTAAATCGCCCGGACAAGCCTCAGCATTGATGAAAGCTGCGCAGTCTTTGTGGTTATTGAAAAACAGAGAATTGCCTTTCTTGGCGCCCTCATCTATTTGGACTGCCATTTCACCTACACTAAGAATAAAATCAATTCCCAAATCGACTGCCTTGGCTCCAATCTTTTGATGTTCTGAATCGGATATCATGCCAAGCTCAGCCATTCCTCCAATGACAGCAAAGCGACGACCATTACAATTCATCTCGGCAAGACATTGAATTGCCGCCATTACCGAGTCGGGGTTCGCGTTATATGTGTCATCAATAATAATGACACCTCCAAATTCGCGTTTCTGTAACCTGCCTCCACTCAACTTTGTTTTACTTAGGCCTTTAGCAATAACGTTAAGCGGCAATCCTTCATTCATCCCAATAGCAACCGCCATCAACGCATTAAGAACCATATGCTTCCCAGGCACCGGTAAAAATGCTTCTTCTCGCTGCCCCTTTGCTTCTATTACAAAGCTCACTGATGAACTTTCAATAGCTATGTTATCTGCCCTAACATCAGCATCTCCAAATCCAATGGTCACAGTTCTCACATGAGCCCTTTCCTCAATTGATTTTGCATAGGAATCCTCAGCATTAAGAACAACAAACCCGTCCCCAGTTATACTCTCAACGAGTGCCCCCTTTTCTGTAGCTATAGATTCGCGAGAACCCATATTTTCAATATGTGCAACTCCGACATTAGTAATGACTCCAATATTTGGTTTCGCTATATTAGCCAACTGAGCAATTTCACCGGGATTGCTCATGCCCATTTCCCAAACACCAAAATCATGCCGATCATCTGCCTCTAATATTGTGAGAGGAAGGCCTATATGGTTATTATAATTCCCGGCAGTGGCGCTGACAGAAAATCTTTCACTTAATACAGAATATATAAAATCCTTAGTCGAGGTCTTCCCGTTACTTCCAGTGATTCCAATGCCAGTTAAATTTAATGATTGCCTGTAATTCTTGGCAAAATCTTGCAACCCATTGAGGGTATCTTTGACCAATATCACAGGAGAACTCGAAGCCACATTCAAATCAACGTCCTCTTCAACCATCACTGCAACTGCGCCATCAGAAAAGGCCTCCTGAATAAATTCATGCCCATTAAAAGAATCTCCCTTCAAAGCAATAAATAGGTCCCCGTCCTTTATGCTTCTACTATCAGTAGATACAGAATGAATCAGCAATTGCTCAAAAGATGAATCAATAACTCCTTTAGAATAAGAAGCCACATCAGATAAACTTAATTCTCTCATACCCTTCGATAATCCTCCTCTCCTTCAGTCTGACCTCTATTATCTCGCTCCAATTTTTCTTTTTCGTATTGTTCTCTTTTTTCACGAACCATATCCGAAAAAACATGATCACGATCATTCAGCATTTGCCCCGCAACTATGCGGTCATCAAATGCGGTCCTCTTCCCAGAAACTTCCTGATACGTTTCGTGCCCTTTACCTGCAATTAAAAGTATATCTCCCGGAAGTAGATATGATACACCTAAAGCAATAGCCTCTCGCCTATCCTCAACAATTTCGTAATGCGTCCCTTCGAATCCTGATTCGATTTCACTTATAATCTGTGATGGAGATTCACTCCGAGGATTATCTGAAGTGATAATTGCATAATTAGCAATAGTCGCGGCAATATTACCCATCTGCGCTCTCTTTGTATCATCGCGATCACCTCCGCAGCCAAAAATAACAATGAGTCGTCTGGGATTAAGTTCCCCTAATGTCAATAGCGCATTACTTAATGCATCAGGTGTATGAGCATAATCGACATAAATATCAAAGGGCCTCCCCTCCGAAACGCTTTCTAGCCTGCCTGGTATTTGAGGAAAGTCCGCAAGATTAGAAACAGTCTCGCGAACATTTAATCCCATGCCGACTCCAGCAACTAGAGCTGCCAACGCATTATACACATTAAACTTTCCGATGAATGGGATACTTGCTCTAATTTGCCGCCTACCAACTTCAAGTGTAAAGTCTGTACCTTTACGTGTCTGACGTAAATCAGCGGCTCTATAATCAGCTCCAACACCAAGCCCATAGGTCAGTGTCTTTAATTTCTTGTTTTTATTATAGCTGATTATCTTTTTACCCCAATCATCATCATAATTAATGACAGCGACTCTCTTTGGCTTTGTGTCGCAAGATGCGACCTGATCAAACAATTTACGCTTTGCTTGATAATACTGCTCCATACTTTCATGAAAATCCAAATGGTCTCTACTGAGATTAGTGAAGATTCCAACATCAAATTGAACGTGATCCGTACGCCTTTGAACTATGCCATGAGAAGAAACCTCCATGACAGCGGCAACGCACCCATTAGATAGCATTTCAGATAAGTAGGATTGCAATTCAGGCGACTCAGGAGTTGTATGAGTCACTAATGGGTCTTCTGTTGATCCGGTCTTGTAACAAATAGTACCCAGTAAGCCGCACCTCTTCTGACCTTTTTCTAAGAGATGGTGTAATAAAAATGCGGTAGTCGTTTTACCATTCGTTCCAGTGACTCCGGCAATTCTCATTACACTAGATGGACATGCATTAATCATGTCTGACATTGCAGACATTGCATGTCTCCCATCCGGAACTTTGACCCAAGGCACGTCTAACCCACAATTATCGACTTCCGCGACAATGCCTGATGCTCCCGCCTTGACGGCAGACTCAATGAAATCAATGCCATTTAAATTCTGACCTTTTAGAGCAAAAAATAAGGATCCCTCTTCTGACGTCCTTGAATCGTAACTCAATCGTTGAATTTCAGGATCTTCAGTGCCCGTAAAAACTGCCTGGTTAATACTTTCTGTAAGTTTACTTAATTTCATCAATCCATTAATCAATTAAGTTACCTTGTAATACTGGGTCTGTTGACGGACCCAATGATCGAGTTGCCTTTCTAGGATCAATGCCCATATACGGCATCGCAGCAGCCGCGATCTTAGAAAAGATTGGCGCTGCTACTGTCCCCCCATATCGAGAACCGTCATTTTGCGGATCATCGACAACAATAATTCCTGCTAGACGCGGATTCTCTGCAGGAAGAAATCCCATAAAAGAAACCACATACCGTCCCGTGTGGTAGCCTTGATTGCGTAGACTCTTAGGCTTATATGCTGTGCCAGTTTTCCCAGCCACATGAAAACCGTCAACCTGAGCCCTCGTTCCCGTTCCCCCTTTTGATACGACTGCCATCAAAGCATCCCTCACTTTATTTGCGGCACCTTCATGTATGACTCTCCGGATTTTTTTTGACTGGAACCTGTACATAGTTAAACCATCCTGAGAAGTGATCCTCTGAATGATTTGGGGCTGATATAGAGTCCCTCCATTTGCAATGACACAAAGGGCATTGACCATTTGAAGTGCAGTGACATCGACCTCATATCCCATTGCTATTCGTGACAATGAAGTCTTACTCCAAGCCTTTGAATCTGGGCGAGTGACTGTTCCGGAAGACTCAGCAGTGAGTTCAACGCCGGTCCTTGTAGTAAATCCAAAATCTTTAATGTAACTATGGAATGTGTGCCGGCCAATTTTCTTTGCCAGCATATAAACTCCTATATTACTCGACTTGGCGAGTATCTCTTCTGCACTCAAATAACCATATGCTCGGTGATCCCTCAGTGTAACGCCAGGCTCCCGATAGCGACCGTTATAACAGAAAAAATTTGAATCTGGTGTTATAAGCCCCCTATCGAAAGCTGCAGAAAGAGAAACAATTTTGAATGTTGATCCTGGTTCATATCGGTCAGCCACGGGATGGATTTTTCTGACCCCTTCCCGAGTAAATTGATTAAATTGTGGCCTACTAGCCATCGATAATATTTCCCCAGTTCCTGGATCCATAAAGACGGCCATGATCTTCTCTGGAGCATACTCGCGAACGGCAAATTCTAACTGCTGCTCGACTATATTTTGAAGCCCCATGTCTATCGTTAATTCGACGTTAGATCCATTAATTGGCTGCACTTCTTTACTGTATTTCGAAAGAACTTCACTGGAACGACGTGTCCGCTCAACGAGTCTATATCCTGGTATTCCTGCCAATTGTGCATTCAAAGTCTTCTCGACTCCTTCCTTGCCAACATTTGCTATATCAGTATATCCAAGGACTTGGACTAGCCTCCCAGTCTTTGGATAATATCTACGCATTGAATCCTCGAAACGAAAGCCCCCGATCTTTCGTTCCTTCATCAACTCTTTGATCTTTTCTGCATGAACGAAATCTAGTGATCGAAAAATAACAACGCGGTCCCTCCCATCCTTATTATTGACTATTTCCTGAAGGACGCCCTGCTTAATGCCTAGTGCCTGATTCAGCAGGCTCTCAGCCAAAACAATGAATCGTTCCCTTATCTCTTTTGAATTATAGCGTTGAGATATTTCCCTAACACTCACATCTTCAGACGCTGCAACGGCCCGTCGGCACACATGAATATCCTCAAGATGATACCTGTCAGCAATGACATCTCGAACGTGCTGATTCTGAACTAATGATTCACCGTTCCTGTCATAAATCTGACCACGAGATGCCGGAAGAACTGTTTTGGCCATTCTCTCGGCCTTAGCAATTTCTGAAAACCGTTCATGCCCAACAATCTGAATGTATACTATCCTTATCGACAACACACTAAATGCAATGACGAGGATTAAAGTAACAAAAAAACTTCGTTTATGGAGTGAATTGCTATCCACTTGGTCTGTCTATAATTTCAATAAATGTAATTTCTGTATCAGCGTTAATTTTCACCGCTGCTGAAGCTGATAATTTTGCTTTTCTAGCCCTTAAAATATGACTATTTGTTATAGGAATGAGTTTGCTGTTATAATCCTTAAGAGCATTTGATAAGGCTCTCCGGTCTCGGAGCGTTTCGACTCTCAGTCCTACTGTCTGGACCTTCTTTTCCTGAAGCTTAATCTCACTCAAAAGAGCTCGTCTCAAATCACTGCGTTCGACGTGAGCATTCTTTATCATCACGAAAGCGCAAGCAGTCCCAGCCACTATGCACCCTATGATAATCAGAGAGCACAACGATCCAATCTTAAGTCTTCGTTGATACTTTTTGCGTCTCTCGTTCATTTCACTAATTAGGGCTGAACCTCTATCGATAATTTCTCTGCAACACGGAGCCGAGCGCTCCGGGCTCTTGGGTTACTTTTCACCTCATCCTTTGAAGGGATCAGCCCTTTCTGCATTACTAATTTAAAGCAGTAATTCGGATTAGATCTCGGCTCGGGCCACTCGGGCCGATCGATCTTCGATTTGCTACATCTTTTAAGGTATGACTTAACAATTCGATCCTCTAAAGAGTGAAAAGAAATTACAACTAGTCGCCCACCAGGACGAAGCCATTGAGGAATCTCAGTCAAGGCTTCTTCGAGAACCCTTAGCTCATTATTTACTGCAATTCGCAATGCCTGAAACACTCTTGTCGCGGGATGTTTTTTTCCTCTCCTAGGCAAAATAGATTGAACAAGACCCGCAAGGTCAGTTGTACATTCGAAAAACTTATCCTTACGACGCTCAATGATTGCAGATGCGATTCGGCGAGAGGCTCTCTCCTCTCCATACTCATAAAAAACACGAGCAAGTTCTTCTTCGGGGCAATTATTTATTAACTCAGCCGCAGTCACTTCTGAGTCCGGATCCATTCTCATGTCTAGAGGGCCCGGCTTATTAAATGAAAATCCCCGATCAGCATCATCGACCTGATGAGAAGAAATACCTAAATCAAGAAGGAGCCCATCCAATCCACTGATACCTATAGTTGAAAGAATTTCTCCAAAGTCACGGAAATTACCCTGAATAGCGCCAAACTTATCATCATAATGGCTCAAACGAGCACGAGCAAAAGAAAGGGCAGCTGGATCCTGATCCAATCCAATCACTTTTGCCCCCTTGCTCAAAAGTTGCTCAGAGTGTCCTCCACCACCTAAGGTAGCATCTAAGAATAACTTGCCTGGTTCTGGAGCTAAGTAATGAGTCGCTTCGTCAAGGAGAACCGATTCGTGATAATCCGTCCCTTCCGACCTACTACGTTCAAAACGCGAACTCTCATCCGGGGGCAATGCTCCCGGAGAAAAACCCTGCCTAAAACCCGTCTCATTGGGCTTGGTAGGACAGTCATCTGAAGGCCAATCGTTCAAGTGGTAAAGAGCGTCCTGAGCCCCTAGAGTGGCCGGACAATATCTTCTGTTGGATAGAAACCTCGGTATGAGTCTCCTCATTTTCTTGATTATGTAGTTTGTGATTTAACAATGACTTATATTCAATTTAGAGGTTCCTAATTGTTATTGTTTGGGGGGTAATGATTTAAATTAGAGGCCTACGCGATCCGCTGTATTGGCAAATGAATTTTCTTCTTTGGTCTGATTTTCATACCAATTCTCTGGCCTCCAGACTTCAATCCTAGAGCCGCCTCCAGCGAGCATGACCTCACCTCGTAGCCCTAGACCTGAGCATATTTCATACGGAAGAACGAGCCGTCCTTGTCTATCGAGGGGACACGGGGTGGCTCTTGAAAATAGCTGCCTAACAAATTGGCGTCGGACCAAAGGTTCAACATCTTCTGCTGTTTCTAAATCATTAACGATTTTCTTTAATTCACTATCTGGTAAAAGAATCAAAAATGGCTGCCTGGGATCAGGAACAGCAAATAACTCCGAAAGCCCTTCAAAACGCCAACGAGCCGGAACGGTCACACGATGATTATCGTCCAGCGTATGCTGCACAGTTCCGGCAAATAGCCGAATATCATTACTTTCTTTAGAGTTAACCAAAACGTATTGCATTGAGGCTCCTTTTTGCCCCAATGTGCCCCAATCTGCCCCTAGGCGGTTATTTGGTCAACGTCAATTTTATGGTAAATCGAATAAAAATAATGATTTTAGTAAATTATGAATTTTTTTAGGAGGCATCTTGCATTAATGCCTTCAGAAATAGGGTTATTGGACAATATTTCTATAAAATATCCCCAAAGATAATAAGAACGGTTATTTGCATTGCAGCAAAAATCCGATTTGAAGCAGTAAATCCCCTTAAACCAATATATCCGATTTGGAAATCTATGGCTGTAGCCGGCGGAGGCGGCCATTGAATGGATTTAATACCAGCGTTATGAACTCCGTTGATTCATCGAGAGTGGATCCTAGGTCCGTTTCTCTCATAATTGTAAGCGTCCAATGCTTTTCATCGACCGTGGCCAGATTAGTGGACCCGTCCGGTCTGAATTCAAAAGCAACATACTCTGCTGATTTACTTCGTGGTATTTCCATTTCATCTCTTCGTAGAAACTCACTCTCCACCAAACTACTATATGTTTTTTCAGCAATCACGAACGCCGCAGGAAGCATCTTGACTTCTCCCAGATCATAAGTGTTTTGCTTGTGATCCTGAGGATTAGTAATGACCTGCGCTGACTGATAGCTGCGAAACATCTTAGTACTTCCCGGGGACTCGGGATCCTCGTACTTAAAGAATCTAATTTCTACTGGAGTATTTTCAGTGATCGACAACTGATGTGACCCGGCCAAGAGTGCCTCCAACTCATCAGCTGCTTGCCTGAGCTTGGATCCCTTCAGGGCAGGTCCCATTGCTGGTATAGTGAAAGCCACAATCACAGCAATGATCATAAGGACCACCAGCACTTCGATGAGCGTGAATCCTTGGTTCTTTTTTTGAACGCTTTTCATGGGCACTTATAAATTAACAACTACTTTTGCAAAGCCGAATCACTGAACTTAGAAGCCCTTATGCCTACAGTTTCGTGAAACACTCGGTAAGCAATAGGCGGTCTGAAATCATCTAATTTTTCCTGAAGTTCCTTCAAGTCATCATCGTAATCATCAACTTCCTGAAATAGCTCAGGCGGAACTAAATCAGTTGGAATTGAACCGTAAATTTGTTCGATCCGCTTAGCAGAACCTTCATCCATCGCAACCATAGTGACCTCAACTAGAGGAGGCAATTGATGCTTGGTAGGATCCTTTGCATTTCTTGTCTTTTGATATCTCCGACTATCATACTCATATTCAGGGGACAATAGATTTGCTGTTTCTATGGCGCTAGAGTTCTTAGGTTCAATGATAAGAGCAATTATATTTTCAGCAATTGGTATAGAAAAAGGCCTGCCACCTTCGGTGCTATTACCATTAATAACATCATCTTCAAACCAGTCAGTGTTGTATCTACTTTTCAGATCACTGGCATAGACTTTCAAATTCTCAGTAGGAGGCCTAAACTCCATTAGTCTATAACGTTCTCTATCTTCTAATATCCCTGAAGGAAAGAATTCAGGTATTTGATCTCGGTCTGTATTCCTCTCAATATAATAACCCCAGCTATTCAACAAGCTACCAAAGGATTTATTGGCCGGATCCACAGAAAAACTAAGGGGGGCCTGAAAAAAGATACAATGCGTAGGATATTTACCTGCCGCTAGCAAGTCTTCCCCTTTCCCACTGATGAAATGAAGATCTGACTTACGCTCATATCCTCTTGGCCTTTGGTTTTGATTATTGCCTGGATACTGGTAATCGAAATAAGTGTTCAACATTGCCTGACTGATTCGTCGAGTCATCCCCTCAAAAGCGACCCGCGCTTCCTTAAAAGTGGAAACTCTGGCCTGAGCGTTTGACCATGTTCTTGTTGTAGAATCAAGCATTCTAAAAACGAGCAACATTATAAGAGACAGAACAACCATCGAAACCATCAACTCGAGCAGAGTGAATGCTCGGTTCATCGATAAGATTTTCTTCTTTGAAATATTCATGGCTTGAATTTATGAGCTTCTTGTTGCTTTAGCTTAATAGTTTTATTTTTGTGTGCCGTTAGGTTCAATCATCCTTTTCCGTGTCAATGATGAAAGTCCAATACGATCTATAGTCTTTTTTTATGCGTTTCTGATTAGCTCCAGAGTCCGGACTTGGGTCATCAAAGTCTGGTTCATCGCCCAGAACATTTGAAACCTTTACTACGACTCGCTTCAGGAACTTATTCGGCTGAGCTCCCGGTATCTGAGGGTTCTCTTCCTCAACTTCAACCTTTGCAGTATAAATTCTTCTGATTTTTGATTCTTCTTGGCCTTTCTTCAATTGCGTCCCCATATCATCGAACCAATAAATTTTGTTATTATATTGCTGAATGTCATCAAATTCAGATAACTGAACCTCACCCAACAATTTATTCGCTATCCTGGCCCCTACAGTGTTCACACCAGCCTCTTTCATCATTTTCATACCTACAGGGATTAACCCCATTAGCGCTATCATCACCGTCGATACAATACCTATAGCTAGGACCGTCTCGACCAAAGTAAATGCGCCCCTCTTCGATCGGGAATTCTGCAAAGGTTTATGCGCTGATAAATTCATGGCACTTTTTGATGCTAATTATTGAAATTCTTCAGGGTTTAGGTGTTTTTGACTTAAGAAACGTCAATTTAGCAATTAGTTTTAACAACGTAGGATTTACAATGCATATACGCAAGAAAATTAATCAGAGTCTATACAATCACTCTCTATCCTAGTGTTCAAAGCTATTTAATTCGCCATTAACGTATAATAACCTTGTAGCCCTCTACCTTCACCCGACCAAAGACTAATTCCCTAGTATCAATGGGATTAATGTAGCGAGCGGTAATCGTGACCGTTCCATCATCATTAATTTCCGGATCTCCTATCTGCGTAAAAGTGTCTGCACCGGTAGCATCACCCCAAGTCTCACAATTGAAAGAAATCTGAGGAATGTATTTAATGTCCCTGACTACAAAGCCCCCAATGGGGCTGATTAAGGTTCCTGAAGTGGCATCATTGGCTTGACGCCAACTCAGCTCGAACCACCTCAACCCACTTTCTTCTACTAGCCTCGCCTGAGGCATTAGAGGAGTCCCAAGTTCACTCTTGGTAGTAGGAACTGCCGGATCTCCTCCAAAAGCATACTCCAAGAAATTTGATATCCCGTCACCGTCAGGATCTTCGAAACGGAGTCCCTTCTCATCTAACTGATAAGAAGTCTCTAACTTGATCCAAGAAGGATACGAATCAACAGTGAGTGGGGTCCCATCAATCTCAAAATTATCAAAGAAAATAGATTCGGTATTTTCATTGCACTTCGCCTCATAAGAAAAAGTATAACTATTAGCATCATCAGAGACTGGGAAAAAATAACGGTAAAATGAACCGTTAATTCCACGGTTAAGATCATTTAAAGTTTTTGGAGGATCGTTCCGAGGCGCGAGCTGATCAGTGACACCCTCGAGCTGACAAGAGAATAAGAAATCAGAGCCGCTCTTACCTTTATTGAGGGCCTGTATTGCCAATATGTTCTGACCAATAATCAGCTTGTCCAGATACTGGTTCAATGAGTAATCCTTAATGGTCTGAGCAATTGAATCACTGTTACTGGCCGTTGCCTCTGAGTCCCACTGAGGTTCTTCTGGTCCTTTAAATACCTGAACCTTTTCCCCGTTCAACCAGGCAACGAATCCATCATCGGTCCGTACCCCTAAAACTAAAGACTTGAACTGACTCTTATCTTCGACAGTGAAGGGTATCCTCAAGTAAACAGTAGCAGCCGTACGATACATTTGCTCTTCAAGATCAAGTGCTATGAACGGGTCAAATGGATCGACTCGGGTTCCTGAACGGGCGAATCCCACTCCTCCCCGAACTATGCTTCCGTCTTCGTTCGTCTTTTCAACGTCCGTCCATGCCGAGTCATCGTAGTTAAGATTGACCCAATCATATCCTATGTCTTCAGTCGGAACCAGAGCCTTCTTGACTTGATCTTCAGCGACGAGCATTTCAGTGACTTTTTCTGCAGCTCCACCGCCACCAGTGATGTTAAGTTCCAGCTTCTTAGTGTACTTATCACCATCGACACTGGTAAGACTATTGAACTTAATATAGTCCTGATTAGCTTCGAACCCGTTACCGGCCCTGAGGCCCGCTTCTGGCCAGCCCCCATCGTACGTGCGAACATCAAAAGAGACCACAACGTCCTTATAATTACGAAGATCAATTCGGTACTTTAATGTTTCATCACCAGGCACCTGAGAATAGACTTCATGATGATCATTTGAAATTGCATAGCACCGACCCTCAGCAAATCCAAGTCCCGTATCCGCTAACGGCAGGCCAGTCAACCAATCAAAGTCCGCAATACCGCCAATGACTCCGCCGCCTATCCCGTTCCGGTCACGACTTGCCCAACCAAGATCATTATTATCAATGAAATTCGGAGTGAAAAATGTTGATCCTTCACCAGCATCTTCAAATGTGATTGACTGAGGCGGATGAAACATACCATACCCAGGAGCAACGTTAAAGGCGCTCATCCATATGTTAAATCCTGCGTCTGAACTGCCCGGAGAAGACTGATGAATTTCAACGGCAACCACGTTACGACCCGAAACAAGCTTGCCGGTACCTTCGGGTGAAGCTTCATAGAATCGGGTCTCCGAAGTTCCTCCAGCAGAACTAGAAGCAAGAGTGCTCCACTTAATTTCACCCGCGGGCATATTCTCACGGTAAAGCTCCTCACCATTAATATAAATCACGGCCCCATCATCTCGTTGAATGGCGAGCAGTATCTGATAAAAAGGATCATCACCTTCCAACGAATTTAATTCGGCAGAAGTAACGTTAAATTCTTTACGGAAATAAAAGGTAACATTTCTTGAGCTGCTCGGTCCCCTGTCCAGAGTCGTCACGATTCCTTTGTTTCCAAAGCCCAGACCCGAAGCACCGCTCTTCCATGACGAATCATCATAGTCACTTTCTCTCCATGCCGTTCCAAGATCATTTCCATCGTCAAGGTACTTCCATACCGCGCCTTCAAGAACTAACGGAATCTCCTCTTCAGCAAACGAGTAGATTGTCACGCTGAGCAAAAAAACAACTGAGAGAAAGTTCTTGAGGAGGAATTTCATGATGTCATGTGTAGTGGGGTTCATTGGGCCGATCATTTATTATCGACACTAACTACTTAAATAATGACACTAACAGGCGCAGACGCAAGATCTTCAGAATCGATTCCGCTTCACTGAAGTAAAAAATTAGCATAATAATAAACAAAGAAGACTTTTATTAATAAATTCTAATTAAAATCTGCTAAATCCAATCATATAAACCACCTGCCCGTTATGAAATTCTATATCATCCTATCTGCTACGCTTTTTTTCTGTATCGCGCAGAGCCCCGCTCAACGGCCTGAGAGATTAAGTTATAAAGGAAATTCATATCAAATAGCTGAGATAATAGAAGTCAAAGATGATAAAGCCAGCCTCAGGACCACCGACAATAAAACCATTACAATACCAGTACGTTTCTTAAGTTCAAGGCTCCGAGCAAAAGCAGAAAACCTACAAAAAAGATTAGATAAGATTAGAAATTCAAATGGCTCAACTAGCCTCTCAGTCGTCAAAGCTAATGCATCAGAAACTGAAATAGCTATCCAACAGTCGATCGTTCAAGGGACTCCACTAAAGCGCTGGGTAAACGGAACCGTATCTAATGATCAGTCTGATGATGGCCTCGTGGTAATATCATCAGTGACTGCTCTGGATATTAAACTTGATAGGGACGGTGTTCCATTACCTCCAAAAAAAGTTAAAGGAAGCGCAATATTCATAAGCGGACCCGTGATGATCGAAGGCGCAGGCAAAAAGCCATTCAATCAGCACGTGGAATATATGGCCTGGGACACGGGTCTAAGAATCAAGCATAATGGACAACAAATTCCTAAATTAAGCCTCAAAAAAGTTGAACCTCAACTGCTCGTAAAAGAAAGGACTTGGACAAATTCAGGAGGCAATAAGTTAGTTGCCTCTTTGGCATCAGTGATTGAAGGAGAAGGTAATTTTCTACGTTCTGACGGGACCGAATTCAAATACGCTATCGAAAAATTATCTGAGGAGGATCAAAAGATAATCAACGACACTGTAAAAGAACGCTACAATGACTTACGTTCAACTCTTTAGAATTATCATAATTTTTATAAATTGTCCTTAATTTTCAGCGATCTCTTAAAACAGCGTTGACGCTCTTGTATATCAATTGTAAATTCAAAACAATAAAGTAAGCCGCCCCTATCCCTTTGCATTAAAACCTAATTCAATAACGATCAAATCTGGACAATATGAGTCACTGACAACGCCAAGTGAACTCCTTTTATACTCTGATCATTGATTTAATCTCAAATATTTTTATACCGAACTAAGACAAAGCATTTTCTTACTGTTTAACTTATTGAAGCCATGAAAACGTCGACCCGACAATCCAATCATTTCAAACAAAACAAAACTCACCCCACCAAAGGACCGGCTCTGAAAAAGCCCAGAGAAAAGGAAAGTGGCATTGCCATTGTGACTGTCCTTTCAGTGCTCATGCTGATGACCCTTTTGATCTGGGGATTCTTTTCAGCAGCCGAAAAGGAATTGGACTCTTCAAACTATTATGGTTCCAGTCTCAGGACTAGGCAGTTGACCGATGTCGTGACCAATATGGTCATGGCTCAAATAAGGAAGGCAACTGGCGAACAGACTCAGGAAGGGAAACGATATACTTGGGCCTCTCAACCAGGCGCCATAACTACCTTCTCAAACAAAGGAACTGACTATGACTCCCTTGCCGCCAAAAAATTCAAGCTCTACTCCTCGGAAAGAATGGAAGAACAGAGTGAATATAACCTCGTTGATGATGTCGCCGAGGACTGGGACAAAAGGCCCGCCCATTACGTTGATTTAAATTCTCCACTTTACTCTGAGAGAGAAGATGAACTGTACTTTCCTATCGTGGATCCGAGGGCACGCCGAAGCTCTAACAATACGAACCGTGACAATGTAGAAGGATTTAATTACTCAGAAATCACTTCTACCGGCACACAGATTCCAGGAATAGAATTACCCGGAAGTGATCCAAAATCACAGAGGCTCCCCATGCCAACTCAATGGTTATACATCCTAGAAGACGGAACCATGGGATACTTGGATAAGGAGAACAAATTCATCCCTAACTCAGGAATCAGCCAACCCACTACTAATAACCCAATCGTTTCCAGAGTCGCCTTCTGGACTGATGATGAAAGCAATAAAATAAACGTTAACACGGCAGCTGAAGGAGTCCCTTGGGACATTCCTAGATACGATTCAAGGCAAGAGCGTGAAATGGCATTAAAACAGCCAGTCGAAAAAGAAACGACTCGTTTCCCAGGCCACCCTTCTATGGTCTCACTTTCTTCCGTACTTTTTCCGCATGAGGATGTCTCAGAAGATAAGGCCAAACTAAGAAACATTTATGATCTGGTCCCAAAGATAGAGTATAAAAACTCTTCAGCGTCCGGAGCAACTAATGCTACTAAGGGAGTCACTTGGGACGAAGATCGTCTTTACGCAACTTACGATGAGCTTCTATATAAGCATGAAAAAAATAGAGGCATCGACGAAAGACAAGAGGCTCAGACTTTCAGAAGTTCACAAATCAGCAGAAGGAAGTTAGAGCAGTCACGTTTCTTTTTGACCGCTAACAGCATTGCTCCCGAACTGACTATGTTCGGCACACCAAGGATGACGATGTGGCCAACCTACACGAACACTGGCAGAAATACTTATTTTGATAATCTGATCGTCTTCGTCTCCACTCTCGGTAAAACCAGAAAAAAATATTACTGGCAAAGGAATAGTAGTGGAAGTCGTCACAATGAAATTTACGGAAACGCTAGCGGGCAAAATCTTCAACTCCTCGACCAGTATTTAGTGAACCTCATTTCTCCCAGTAATGAGATCCCCGGGTACGGTGGGAGCCTTGGGAGAAAGTACGGCGCTGGCCCTTATCAGGACGGCAAACAAATCCTCACTCAGCTCTGGGACTATGTAAGGACAACCAATCTAAATGATCCCTATAACACGGACCAATACACGGCCCGAGGCAATGCCTCTGGGCACGGTCAAGTCGCTGGTTGCTGCCTCTGCGGCGGAACCTCACCTCACCAGATCAGGTGGGACAAGCCTTATCTGAAGTTCCCTAGAGGATTTGGTCGATTACCCACCCTCACAGAAGTCTCATTAATCTTCAAGTGCACTGGCCAACGAACTGAAGACGGAACAAGTCAGGGCAATGCGGGCCAGCTCCCACCAGGAGGTGTTCGCATTGAGGTTGGCCTGTTGCTGGAAACTTTCTGCCCGAGCCATGGATTCACCAAGATGGTTCCAAAGACTTCTTTGCAAGTCATCGGGAAGCGATTCGGCAATCAGGATCAGGAACCTGCTACGATCACCATTAACGGAGCCAACATTGGCAAGTTAGTTCCCAATAACAAGGCAAGATGTGAAACGTCCATGAGCCTCAAAGGGTTCAGAGGCTGGGGAGCTCATGGAGGCCCTCGCCAACATGGAACGACTCAGCCAGTTTATTGGACCCCATCAGGAGGCAATGCAGCTGGTGGAGTTCCAGTACCTGGAGGATCTGGACTCTTAAAAGTTAAAATTGAGGGTGGACCGGACAGGGTCCCAGCCTCAGAACCGGACATGCGCGTCGTCCTATACGATGAGCGAGGCGGTGCAGATGGACGTGATGTAAATAACCTCATTCAGGTATTCGAATTGGACTTTCCAAATGAATTCACCATTCCCGTTCCACGATATGATAATCGTGACACTTGGAAACAGACCTGCTCTAAGGCCAGAAATAATCCACAGAATCTCATCAGTCCCGGTACCGTGGTCCGGTCACTCGTCGTGAGTCACAGTGACTTCAGACTATTAGGGGCGAAACGCGTCATCGAAAATCACGTATTCCAGCCTCATCCAAAATTCAATAGCACTGACAGGCATGCTCATAGCTTAGTGGATCCGGACGGCTACAAATACACTGGATACTCAAACGAACGTGAGTTCATTGTCGGTGCCGGTTACTCAAAAACCGCAACGCCTGACTTTCCTATCTCGCCGGACAATCCAAACTTCTTCGTTGATGTTAAAGGTAATCCAAGGACTGACTATAAGTTCTCCGTGGATCCAATGATCACAGGAGATTGGGACAACGGCATCGCAATGCAAATGGACGGGCCTTACGTGAACCGTGGTGACGATGGTAACCGTCCCAGCGGAAACCGTAACCCTTACTTTGACGAGAAAGCATTGACTGCGGCTGACGTCACATCAAAAGCAAACTTCTCACCGAACCGTGTCATATGCGGACCAGGGATGTGGGGCTCAATGTCATCCGGAGTCCAAGAAGGCATACCATGGAGAACTCTCTTATTTAGACCAGATCCAGAACATTTCGGCGCACCAGATCAGCCCAATAAAGGGGATCCACCAGACCACTTATGGATGGATCTTTTCTGGATGCCAGTAGTCGAGCCTTATGCCATTTCCATGCCAGCAGCTACTAGAGGCAAGATAAGCTTAAACACCCAAATTGTACCGTTCGATTACATCAAAAGACACACTGCCATACACGCCTTAATGAAAGCGGAACGGGTAGTTGCTATTCCGACCGAACAAGGAAACAACTACAAGGAAAAGAACGGCGGCTCGGACTCTTGGAGAAAGAAAATCGACGCTTACGAAACCTTACAGCAGTGGGAAGATAAGTTTGAGGAAAATAGAATCTTCCGTTCTCCTACTGAAATCTGTGAAATGTACCTTGTCCCTGAAGGCGAAACATTAGGTAATAAGAGTGGAAGCCAAAATCCAGATTATCCAAAGATGCGGAAGTTCTGGGACTCTCACAAATTGACTGGTGATAATGTTAAGGAAAGGCCATACGCAAATATGCAGCCAAGGCTAACGACAAAATCTAATGTCTTCAAGGTTCACATGATCGTTCAAACCCTCAAGAAAGCCAGGAGCGTAGCTCCGGACATAGTCGACGCTGAAAAAGACAAGCCAACAGGAACTTGGAGAGGATCTGCCATCATTGAACGATTCATTGACCCAAGTGATAACAAGATACCCGATTACTTCAATGATCCGAACATGCAACAACCTTCACTCGAGAAGTTTTATAATTACCGCGTCTTGCATATCAAACAATTCGCTTTGTAGTAAATAAATTATCAACTCACAAATTGAATTAAAATGAGCCGTCAATGCACGGCTCATTTTTTTATCACAGATCTACTAAAATCAGGAACTCAATTCGACTTTAGAGGGGTTCGGATCTAAGAATAGTCTCCAACTCTGATGATAATGACTGTCGAGTTCTTTTCTGAATCCAACTAAGGGCCTCCACCTAGGAGCGACTGGTTTTTTTAAAGGAAACATACCAGCCTCATTTGGTAACTTATTTCCTTTCTTCGTATTGCACCTAATGCATGACGTAACAACATTCTCCCAACTCGTCGCGCCTCCCTTATCTTTCGGAATGACGTGGTCCAAATTTAATTCACGCGTATCAAATTTTTTGCGACAGTATTGGCATAAATGATCGTCCCTCTGAAAAATGTTTTCTCTTGAAAACTTAACTTCTTTTCTGGGAAGCCTGTCAAAGGCTGCGAGCACTATAATTGAAGGTAAGCAGAAACAGGAGGAAACCGTATTAACAACGGGCCAATCCTCGGGCCGTTCTTCGAGCCTCAACCATGATTCAAAATCATGGGTAGAAAACTGCTCTTCACCGAACGTTCCAACGGCTTGAGCATGACCCAGAAAAAGAAGGCCTATCGCTCTTCGAGCAGAGCATAAATTAATAGGCTGCCAGAGGCGATTTAGAACTAGTACCTGCCTATCAATTGAATTATTCACTCTAAAGTAATGTCAAATTATCCAATCAGTCTCAATACATACAATCAATAAATTGTTAAGAAATCTTTATTTTTAATAAAACATTTCATTTTTGTTAGTTTTTTATATTTTTTTCAACAAATATCCAGCCATTAGCTTATATTGAGTGCCCCTTCACAAAATGCTAAACCCATCAGCCCTCAAAGTTTCAGTTCTCAAGATACCTGCAATCATTGTAGCTATATGCTTAAACAGTATCATCGCAGCCTACTCTGAAGATCCAGGAACAATATACCTTGAAGCTTATCTACAAGTAGAGGATGCAGAAAAGCTTGAAAAAAATGGAAACTTCTCTGAAGCGCTTCGTAAATTTAATGATGCTAAAAGCATACTGGATAACATTGCAAGAGAGCACAGAGGCTGGAGACCTGAAGTACTTAATTACCGTAGGAGAAAAGTTAATGAAGCGATTGACCGTTGCCGGAAAAGTCTACCTACCGAGGCAATAGATAACGGAGTTCCTGAACTGCCAAATGAAATTCCCGCCAAGGACGGTAATCAAACATCTCTGTTAGAACGAAGAGACGCCACGATCAAACAATTAGAACTATCACAAGAAAAACTTCAGGCCACCCTACAAAGTGCACAGCTCGATTACAAGAAAGCCATAAAGGATTTGCAAATATCTCAAGGAGCTCAGGCCAGCCTAATGAATGAGCTTAAAGGCGCCAGAGAAAAACTAGATTCAGAAAAACTAGATTCAGAAAATGCAAAAAAACTGAAGGCCGAAATAGCTCATCTTCAAAATGACCTTAGCCTAGTGAACGAATCATTTTTAAAGGCAAAGAAACGTAACGCTGAGCTTGAGGAGGAAATTACCAAAGTCAAATCATCCACTGATTCGATTGAAGCTCAACGTGCCGAACTAAAAATTGAAAGGACACGAATCGAAGGACTTCTCAACGGCATCGGAGACAATGATGTTAAAAAATTACTGGCTGAGAATCTCACATTAAAAAAACAACTCTCAGAGGCAAGGACCGAAGTTCAGCGCTTATCAAGTGAAAAAGAAAGAGACGCTGAGCAAATTGCCTCCCTACGTAATAAAATCAAAGGTGTCGAAGAACGGCTCGCTACCATTCAGCAAGAAAATAGCGAATACCAAGAAAGAATTACTGACCTCTCCACAAAACTCAAAATTACTGAAAATAACCTAGCTAAGGCATTAGAATCCCCAAAAGGCAAAGATTCTATCGCCCAGGCCGCGCTCGTCGAAAACAAAACACTCAGGAGCATAGTCAAACGACAAATCATGCAACAAGCATGGCGAAAACAAGCCAAAGAACTAGTTTTAGAAGAACTGACTCGACAAGGAGTCGCCTCGCGTGGACTCATCAATCAGATTGAAAAACTTGCCGGCAAAGGAACGGTTCTCACAAACCAAGAGCAGGAACTATTAAAGGAAAGTTTGCTAGGTGATCTTGGTAAGAAATCAGGACTCATTCTTGTCCAGGGAGATCCGCAAAAACCCGTCACTTATCCTGAGCTTAGCCCAAATAATGAAGGCGAACTATCAAAGGTAGGTCTCAATAAAAATCTAACACAATACGCAGCAACTATTGCTTTTGACTTTGCCAAAGAGAACTACAAAGAATGCATCAAGCATTATCAAGAAATTCTACAAATAGTACCTGACAATGTCTACACTCTAAGAAATTTAGGGATCGTGAAAATGAGGCTAGGGCAAAATCAGGAAGCGGAAACACTCTTTAAAAAATCCATCCAGATAGAACCTGACAATGGGTACTCACATTTCATGTTAGGAGTCTATTACTACCGAATAGGACTCGATGACCTAGCAATTAAAAGCATTGATGAGGGATTAAAAAAGGCTCCAGAAAATGCCAAGGCTCACCATTACCTAGGAGCAATTTGCATCAAGCAGGGACTCAGAGAAAGAGCGATAAAGGAATTTGAAAGCGTCATAACCATTGATCCAAGCTTCGGAGACGCCTACTACAATCTGGCTTACCTGTACGCCACTGAAGACCCTAAGCGCCTTGACCTGGCACGTGAATGCTACTTGAGAGCCCAGCAAAATGGCACGTCCGCTGATGAAGCAATGGACCAAGCACTGGGCAGTTAAATCTAAATTCAGCTTATTTCTTCCATCAAAATGTTAACCCCTTCAAATAAAGCTGACAAAATTCACTTGATCGTGCAGTGATTTGGTAATTAATGTCCAACCTGCAATCGGCCCATTAAAGGCATAAAGAATCTATAAAATGCTAGTATTCATTCGTAAACAACAGAAAACGGTCATGATCTTCGTGGCAGTGATTGTCATTATTGCTTTTACCTTCTTTTACGACTCTGGTCGTGGACCTGACAAGGAAAAGAATACAAAACTCTTTCGCATCGACGGCAAATGGTACACCCAGAATGACTATGAAAACATTCTGGAAAAACTTAGTATAGTCTATCAACTCCGGTCCATGGATTACTTCAATTTTGCTAATCAGATCACTAGCGTAAGAAACAACCAAAATCAGAATGGTATGGCTCAAGCCTTTGCCTACAATCTAACCATTCTAAGGAACCGAGCCAAGAGCCTGGGCATTTACGTCTCTAATGAAGAAGTTGAGAAAGAAATACAACGGATGGACATCTTTCAAGTAAGAGACACTATGGGCCAACCTCTTAACAGGTTTAATCTAAATGCATGGGAGTACTTTAAGTCAACGGCGCTCGCAGGAGATTTTACTGAGGAGGATTTCGCTCAACTCATTAAAGATAAAATTAGTTACGTAAAATTAACCGAACTCGTAGGAAGTGGCGTCATCGCATCAGCACATGAAGTGGACATGGTTTATAAAAAAGAAAATCAAAACGTCATAGCTTATGTCATTAAAGAGCCAGTCGAAAAATCCAAAGAAGGGATCGAAACAACTAAAGAAGAAATCGAGGAGCATTACAGTAACCTCAAAGCCAAGAATGACTCTTTGCTAAACAAGCCAGAACAAAGATCCTTCGAATACGCTTTCTTCCCTAATCCAACGTACGTAAAACCCGAGCCAGCACCCGAGCCAGCACCCGAGCCAGCACCCGAGCCAGCACCCGAGCCAGCACCCGAGC
>SHBV01000043.1 GCA_004211885.1 Verrucomicrobiaceae bacterium | reverse complement strand
GAAAGACCCTATAGACCTTAACTGTAAGCTGTTATTGGTTGTTCGATCTTAATGCTCAGCATAAGTGGGAGGCTTTGAACCATTCCTCTAGGGGAATGGGGAGCCAACAGTGAGATACCACCCTTTAGCATTGGGAAATCTAACCTCTTGCCTTTATCAGGCAGAGGAACAATGGCAGCCGGTCAGTTTGACTGGGGCGGTCTCCTCCTAAAGAGTAACGGAGGAGCGCGAAGGTAGGCTCAGCGCGGTTGGCAATCGCGTTTCGAGTGCATTGGCATAAGCCTGCCTAACTGCGAGACCTACAAGTCGAGCAGAGACGAAAGTCGGCCAAAGTGATCCGGCGGTGGAATATGGAATCGCCGTCGCTCATCGGATAAAAGGTACCTTAGGGATAACAGGCTGATCGCGCCCAAGAGTTCATATCGACGGCGCGGTTTGGCACCTCGATGTCGGCTCGTCACATCCTGGGGCTGGAGAAGGTCCCAAGGGTTCGGCTGTTCGCCGATTAAAGTGGCACGCGAGCTGGGTTCAGAACGTCGCGAGACAGTTCGGTCCTCTATCCTCTGTGGGCGTAGGAAACTTGAGGGGTTCAAACTCTAGTACGAGAGGACCGAGTTTGACGAGCCTCTGGTGCTCCGGTTGTCGCGTCAGCGGCATAGCCGGGTAGCTAAGCTCGGAACAGATAAGCGCTGAAAGCATCTAAGCGCCAAGCTATTCCCAAGATAAATTTTCCCTGAAGGATCGTGGAAGACTACCACGTTGATAGGCTGCTTGTGTAATGATGGCAACATCTTTAGCTTAGCAGTACTAATAATCCGTTCGACTTGTTTCACTATCCTCCGTTTTCACAAATTTGTGAATTGACCCGCGCCGTTTGGCAAAGGGTTTTGGATATAAACTTTCGGAAAATTCTACCAGTATACAGATGTCAGCGAATTGGATCACTGGTCCCACTGACCGTTCTTTGAAAAACAATATGAGAACGCTTCGAGTCCTTTGGGCTCGAGCTGGCCCTCAGAAATCACAGTTTGAATTTTTATTTCTATTTCAAGAAATTAAACTTAGCAAACTGTGGATTCTGGTGACCATAGCGTAGTGGAACCACCCGTTCCCATCCCGAACACGGAAGTGAAACATTGCAGCGCCGATGGTAGTGCGACGAAAGGTCGCGTGAGAGTAGGTCGTTGCCAGTTTATTCTTTTTTCTTTATGAAAATAAGATCAATTACCCAACCCTTTAGGGGGTTGGGTTTTTTATTGGGTTTTTCAACTAAGATACGTGAGAAGAGAATTTGAGTATTTTTATTATTTAGGGTTAAAATAAGACAATAAAACCAATGAAAGACTACAGATTAAAACGCCTATTTAACGCGAACTCAGGTCGGTGCTTTGATGTAGCGATAGACCATGGGTTTTTTAACCAATATGGCTTCTTAGGTAGTATCGAAGACGCATCAAAAGCGATCTCGACTGTCGTTAGAGCTGGTCCTGATGCCGTCCAGTTAACGGTTGGTCAGGCCAGGCATCTACAGTCTGTTCCCGGGAGAGAGAAGCCTTCATTAGTCCTCCGTGTCGATGTTGCTAACATCTATGGTAAGGAACTTCCTGACACTTCTTTTAGTAGCGTCATATCTGACGCTGCTCTCCAGGCCGTCCAGCTAGATGCTGCCTGTGTTTGTGTGAACTTATTTGAGATTCCGGACGCTCCTGAAGTGCATGCCCAGTGCATCGATAATATTCTTGAATTGAAGCCCGAGTGCGACCATTACGGGATGCCGATGATGGTAGAACCTTTAGTCTTTCGACCCAATGAGGAGTCTGGTGGATACACAGTCAATGGTGATGAAAATAAGATCCTTCCGCTAGTTAGGCAAGGAGTAGAGCTGGGTGCAGATATTATTAAAGCGGATCCGACTGATGATGTATCTATATATCACCGTGTCGTTGAGATAGCTGGTGATGTTCCGGTCCTTGTGAGGGGCGGAGGAAAGGTTTCCGATGCTGAAATATTAAAGAGGACCGAGGATATTATCGCTCAAGGAGTTTCAGGTATCGTTTATGGACGCAATGTCATTCAACATGAAAATCCTGCAGGCATTACTCGTGCTCTCATGGCTGTAGTTCATGATGGTGCAAGTAGTGAAGAGGCATTGAGGATGATTGACGAAGTTTAATTATGTCCAAAAATATTAATGTGGGTGTCATTGGTGGTGGGCTCATGGGGCGCGAAGTAGCTAGTGCCTTTGGGCGTTGGTTTGTCATTAATGATAGCAAGGTCAATCCCTCATTGTATGCTGTGGCTGACCTTAATAAGAAAGCTCTCGAATGGTTTGATTCTGTTCCGACTTGTAAATTGTTGACTGATAATTATCAGGAGATTCTAGATTCTCCTGAAATTGATGTGGTTTACGTTGCAGTTCCTCATCACATGCATGAACAGATCTACATTGATGTACTAAATTCGGGAAAAGATTTATTGGCTGAGAAGCCTTTTGGGATCGATCTTGGTTCTGCAGAAAGAATTTTTGAGGTCATTAAGAGTTCAGGTAAATTCGTCCGATGCAGTTCGGAGTTTCCTTTTTTCCCTGGTGCTCAGAGAGTATACCAAGTTGCAAAAAGCGGTGAAATAGGGAGAATTTTAGAAGTGAGGTCAGGTTTTCATCATGGCAGTGATTTGGATCCCGAGAAGGCAGCGAACTGGAAGCGCCAGTCAAAAACTTGTGGTGAGATAGGCGTTATGGGAGACCTTGGAATGCATGTATGCCACGTTCCTTTTCGGTTAGGATTTGAGCCTCGCTCAGTTTATGCACAGTTGCAGAAAGGATATCCGGAAAGGCCAGGAGGGGCTTGTGACACTTGGGACAATGCTTTACTTCATACTTGGATTGATAGAGATGGGGCCGAGCCATTTCCTATGCGACTTGAAATGAAACGTATGGCTCCTGGTGAGACCGATACGTGGTTCATAGAAGTTTTAGGAACTGATGGAGGTGCTCGTTTCAGTACCAAGGAACCACGTACTCTTTGGCAGTTCTCCCGCGGTAAAGAACAGGAGTGGCGGCGAGTCGATCTTGGATTTGATACACCCTTTAAGACTATTACAGGAGGTATTTTTGAACCCGGATTTCCTGATATTCTTATGCAAATGTGGGCTACCTTTTTTGCGGAACGTGATGGTGATTTGAATGAAAGATTTGGTTGTGTTACTCCTGATGAAGCGATATTGAGCCATCGCCTTTTTGCAGCAGCAATCCAGTCTCAACAGTTAAATCAGGCCATTGATATTACTTAATTGTAGGTGAATCATGGAGAACCAAAAACAATCACAGCGCTCCGGAATTCTTGCAGCGGGTAATTGGATCGTTGATCATGTAAAGCTAATTGACGCATTCCCTGATCAGGATGCTCTTTCATTTATTCTTTCCCAGTCCAAGTCAAATGGAGGTGGTCCATATAATGTCCTCAAGGACTTGTCCATGCTTGGTGCAGATTTTTCTCTTCAGGCTGCTGGATTAGTTGGAAATGATACTGATGGTCAATGGATAATTAATGATTGTCGTGATTCTGGAATTGATACTGATAGATTAGCACTCACGTCAGATGCTACGACTTCCTACACTGATGCTATGTCCGTTGAATCTACCGGAAGACGGACGTTCTTTCATCATGTGGGCGCTAATGCTCTTCTGCAACGTGCTGACATTAATCTTTCTGAAAGTCGTGCAAAATTCTTTTACCTTGGATACTTACTGTTATTGGAATCTTTGGATAAGGTGAATGATGATGGAAGGACCAGTGCCAGTGAACTTCTGAATGAGGCCAGATCCTTAGGGTTTCTTACCGTGGTAGATCTTGTCAGTGCTCAGCTCGGAGATTTTAAGAGTGTAGTTCTTCCTTCACTCCCCGAAGTGAATATTTTATTACTTAATGAATTGGAGGCGGGAGCGTTACTTGGGTTAGTTTTAGATGAGAATGATCCAGCTCCTTTGATAAGTGCTGCACGACAGATACTAAACCTTGGAGTCAGAGACCATGTGATTGTGCATTCAGCTAGTGGTGTTGTTGCGGTGTCTTCGGACGGTAATGAGGAGTCACAAGGGTCCGTCCAATTACCTGAAAATATGATTGGTGGTGCAGCCGGTGCAGGAGACGCTTTTGCTGCAGGTTTTATAATGGGACTTCATGAAGAAAAAAGCATTAGTGAAAGTTTGCAATGGGGCGCTTGTTCTGCTGCTAGTTGCCTGACTGATCCAACGACTTCAGGGGGCATTTTCCAACTAGGTGAAGCCTTGAAACTTGGAGAGCAGTTTGGGTTCAGAGAATTTTAATAAACAATTTTATTTTTAATCTTTGAGAGCCCCCAAGTTAACTTCCATTTTCTTTTCTTTTCCTTCTCTTTCAATGGTGACATTAACTTTATCGCCAACGGATTTTGCATCAAGTATGCGGAAAAGATCTGACGAGTCATTGACCTTGTTGTTATCAATTTCTTTGATTAGGTCTCCAAACAATATGCGTCCGTTTGAGGATTGAGTAGTGGGTTTAAGGCCTGCTTTGTCAGCGCCTCCTCCTGGAATAATATTCAGTATTAGAACGCCGGACTTTTTTAGCCTTCCAGTCACGAAGGAATCTGGTGCAATGTTAATCCCAAGTCCTGGTTTGATAACTTTTCCAAATTCTATTAATTGTGGAACGATCCTGTTCACCGTGTCCACGGGAACAGCAAATCCTATCCCTGCATAGGAACCTGTGGGTGAGTAAATGGCTGTATTGATACCGATTAGTCGGTTAGCACTGTCTATTAGGGGTCCTCCGGAATTTCCAGGGTTAATGGCTGCGTTGGTTTGAATTACTCCGGTAATTGGTCTTCTTGTCACAGAATCTATTTCACGACCGAGTGCACTAATGACTCCAGTTGTTAGTGTCTGATCAAATCCGAAAGGATTTCCGATTGCATAAGCTTTTTGGCCTACAAGAAGATTCTTAGATTCACCTATTTTAATTGGCTTTAGCCGTTCGTCAGGAGCTTGTATTTTCAATACGGCAAGATCCTTATCAGGTTCAGCCCCTATCAATTTTGCATCCCATGTGGATTGGTCCCAGAGCGTTATTTTTGCCTGATCGGCACCTCTAATAACATGGTAATTGGTGACTACATGGCCAGCCCTGTCCCAGATAAATCCTGAACCCGTGCCCGCGGGTATTTTATAAATATTTGTACTGAAGAAGTCGCGTCTGAGATTGATTGTAGTAATGAAAACAACGCTCGGTGAAGTTTCTTCAAAAAGATTAATCGTTGATTTTTCGTCTTCACCTAAGTCAGCCCTTGGAGTAACAGCTCGTGGTGTAATTTTTGTTGCAGATTGACCTGCCCACCATGCTTTAACCTGAACCGTTGCCATATAGATTACAGCAACAAGAAGAATTGCAGTCAGAAATCCGTTTGCTTTACCTGATTGATGTTTCTTACCTGTGGATTGATTATCCATGAGTACAATTTTACTAGGATATTGATTCTGTAAAGTTCGAGAATGTACTCAATGATTAACTATTTCAATTATCACTTCGTTTGAATAAATGAAGATAAGCATTAAAGACCTAATGATTTTTAGTAAGATTCAGCCATTCCTTTGTTTTAGATGAGTTATCAGTTTTGATAGTTTTTATATTTCATGCTATTAGTTAAGTTATCTAAATTATTTATTAATAGATTTCAAATTTATATAGATGGCCAAAACTAAGTACACGGAAGAAGACATAAAGACTCTTGAGTGGAGAGAGCATATTCGTCTGCGACCAGGAATGTATATTGGTAAGAGGGGCGACGGCTCAGCTCCGGATGATGGGATTTATGTGTTACTCAAGGAGGTCATCGATAATTGTATTGATGAATTTGTTATGGGGCATGGAAAAGTGATAGAGGTTAAATTGGACGGGGACTCAATTTCTGTGCGTGATTTTGGTAGAGGTATTCCTCTTGGTAAGTTAATGGATTGTGCAGCTAAAATTAATACTGGGGCAAAATATGATTCTGAAGCTTTTCAGAAATCGGTCGGGTTGAATGGTGTTGGTATTAAGGCAGTCAATGCTCTTTCAGAAAACTTTCAGGTGCAGGCCTTTCGAGAAGGAAAGACCAAATCAATTACATTTTCTAAAGCTGAAGTTACAAATGAGATGCAAAGGGCAAGAAGTTCTAAGTCTTCTGACGGAACTTTTCTTAGCTTTAAACCCGATGACGATATCTTTAATGACTTCAAATGGCGCGAAGAGTTCATTGAAAATATGCTGTGGAATTATGCATATCTTAATTCAGGGCTGACGCTTGTTTTTAATGGTAAGAAGTACAAGGCTAAAGAAGGTCTCAAGGAACTTCTTGAGAAAAATTTAAGTGAGGAACCGCTTTATCCAGTAGCGCACCTTATCGGTAACGATATAGAGGTAGCGATAACACATTCTTCTAGTCAGTATGGAGAGGAATATTATTCCTTCGTTAACGGTCAGCATACGACACAGGGAGGCACTCATCAGGCAGCTTTTAGGGAAGCTGTTGTTAAGACAGTAAGAGATCATTTCAAAAAGACCTTTGATCCTAGTGATATTCGGCAATCGATTATTGGGGCGATCAGCGTTAAGGTTCAAGAGCCTGTATTTGAATCACAAACTAAGACCAAACTGGGTTCAACTCACACAGCGCCGAAGGATGGTCTTGCCATTCGTGGTTGGATAGTGGGTTTTGTTCAGGACCAACTTGATAATTATTTGCATCGTAATCCTGATGCTGCAAAAGCTATGCTGGATAAAATTCAGCGTGCAGAGAAGGAGAGGAAGGACTTAAAAGGAATTAGAAAGTTGGCTAAAGAAAGAGCCAAGAAAGCAAAAATCCATAATAAAAAACTTAGGGATTGCAGGGTTCATTATGGGGATAGGCATAAAAGGGCTAATGAAAGCACTCTATTTATTACCGAAGGAGATAGTGCTAGCGGTTCCATTACGACAGCAAGAGACGTTGATACTCAGGCAGTATTTTCCTTGAGAGGGAAACCCCTTAATAGCTTCGGTCTTTCTAAGAAAGTCGTTTACGAGAATGAGGAATTCAATTTACTTCAGCATGCTTTAGACATAGAGGATGGGCTCGAACGTTTGAGGTATAATAATGTTGTGCTTGCGACCGATGCTGATGTTGATGGTATGCACATAAGGCTGTTACTAATAACTTTTTTCCTTCAGTTCTTTCCTGAACTCATTCGGGAGGGCCATTTGTATATACTTGATACTCCTCTCTTTAGGGTTCGAAATAAACAGAAGCAATTTTATTGTTATAATGAAAAGGAAAGAAAGGAAGCAATAGACTCTTGTGGTAAGGGGGCTGAAATTACACGCTTCAAAGGATTGGGTGAAATATCACCAGGTGAGTTTAAAGAATTTATTGGTGATGGAATGAGGCTGGATCCTGTGATTCTTGATCGCCATAAATCAGAATCAGAGATGCTTCAGTTTTACATGGGAAAGAATACTCCGGACCGTCAGAAATTCATCATAGATAATCTTAAAGTTGAGTTGGATTTACTTAATGAAGAAGAAGTTGCCTGATATAAATAATACAGGTGAGTGAAAATATTAATTATGATGGAGTTGCTGTATGAACTTTAGATCACAGCAGGATCTACCCCGATAGTGCCGATAAGGCTGTTCAGATAGGCTGGATCTTTAGTCTTTTGTAATTTTTCGGTAACTGTCTTTATAGCTTCTGTTACTTCTAGTCGTTCTTGTTGATCCTTGTAGATTGGATCTAATGAAAACTTTTCCAATGATTGTAACTGTTTTTTATAGAGCCTTTCATCGACCTGGCATTTGGCTTTTATTCTTTGCTGATACCAATCACTTTTCAATAGATTGTCCGGTTCGAACAGAGAACGGAATTCATTACTATTGATGTCATGTCCTTCATATTCTCCAAATACCATAATATGTAGGAGAGCCTTGAGTGGGGGGCATGCATCTTCAATGCTACTGTCTTCAAAATATAATTTTGCTATTTGTTTCTGGGTTTCAATGATGTTGCTCAAGCCTTCACTGAATGCTGCTTCGTCTTGTAGTTCTGGCCGGAGCATCTCTTCTGTAAAAATGCTTCCTGGATCAGCAAAAATACGCCCAAAGTATCGATGAACAAACTTTTCAGTGATTCTGTATCCCAATCGAGAAGAATCCTTGAATCCTTCTAAATTTGCACATGACTCAAGTAATCCATCACGGATCATTATGTTTGGATCTCTTTCGGCGATGTGCATTCGTGACCATACCTCTGGAACAATCAGACTAACGTCATGGTCTACGCGAAAATTAGGTCCAACATAACCGGCAGCACTAATGAAGTGCGGTTGACGAATGAGTAGAGCAGAAGTTAATGCGTTGTTAAGATCGATTATTTGAGAGAGAGAATTAAAGGGTCCTTTTGTTAAGGCTCCTTCAGATCCGGCTCCCGTCGTTGACGGCGATTTACCTGTAAGACTGGCTATATAATCCATGAACAGCTCTGGTAATTCCTGATAATGTAACGGGTTATATACGGCTAGGGCGCGAATTCCTAATTTTGGATTTGGTGGATTATGGCGCCGACCTGGCAGGATTGCATTGACTGGTGTGGCCAGTGGCTTGTCATAAGCAATTTCACGATAAAGATGCATGCCTACCTTTGCCAAGTGCTCGGATCGACCATTATGTAGATCTTCTCTATCCTGTAAGTATCGAGGATTTTGTGATGGTTTTCCGTCTACAATTCTTGGATGAGCAGTTGTAACTACAAATTCAGTTTCCTTTTTTTTATGAGCTTTCTTTAGAGCGGACTTCAGAGGTCCCGAATATTTTTCGAAGTGGATAGCGTCTTGTATTAGTTCATCAAGATCTTGCTGATTAATCGGCTCATAATTTGAGAAAAAGTTCCCTTTTTTTGAAAAGTCTTTTTCTGCTCCTTTATCATAGCCTCTGTGAATTGCATCATCGGGCCTCTGGAAAAAACGATATTCACAATTTTCTATAAATTTGTGTGGCCCTTCTTTTAGTTCAGGATGAAGCCCATTTTTAAATTGAGTGTTGAGGGTAGCTGATACCGAAATGTCATCTTCACGTTGCAATTTTTTAGCAGGAAGAAAATCTTTTCTGAGGCTGAAGATACGCCAAGCCCCGTCCAATTCGTAACCGACTCTTAGGTATCTAGTAATAACTTTATCTCCGTTGTATTTTAATTCGTAACCTGACTTTCCATCGATGATGTCTTCAGTGAAGCGGTTACTCCATTCCTCCCATTTCCCCCAATCTGGTTTATATAGTCTCTTTATGAGGAGAGCCATACTGATTGCTGGTTTCGAAATGGAATCAATAAAATCATTATGCTCGTTAGTGAACTCCTCAGAAGGGGTAAGTAGTTTTAATACAGAACCGAGTGAACGTTTCGTACTTAGTATTGATCGGCTTGTTTTTACTGTTTTCCTTGGATTAGGATAACGATCCCAGTAATTTCGTTCGAGAATCTTACGAACTTCACCCATAGTTTTGTTGAAGTCAGGAATTACGATTGATCCCGCAGTCATTGCATCTGTCAAAGGTTTTGAAATTTCAGATTTTCCTCCTCCCGAGACAGTGCAAGGTTTGTGACAAAATGTACCTTCAGCTTGAGTGCCGACTAGGCGCCACCGGCGTCCAGCCGCGGGTCGATCCAATTCAATTTTATATCCTGATGGGTAAACGTAGGTTTTTTTCTGATGAAGTTTAATAGTGGATTCTGTCTTGTCTTTATTTTGCCAGGTAATTTCTTGGATTTCCTGATTTATTAGTGCGTTTTCAGGAAGGTAAATAATGTCATCATAGAAGCTATCGGTGGCATATCCTTCGGGCTGCTCTATCGCAATCCCTGATAAGTTATCTAATGTTTTCTGATAAGTGTGTTCTTTTCCAGCCAGTAATGGGTTTAAAGCGAAGTCTTCTCCATGATCAAATGAAGGAAAAGCTATAGCGCCTCCAGCATGTTCTTCTTCACATCCTCCAAGGAGATTGCAAGCATAGCTGATCTGTGATTTGACCTCTTTTTTGCAGTAACCATAGTAATTATCTGCGATCAGAGTGACTATAATTCCATTCTTATCTCTACAAGTAATTTTAAAAGCTGAACCGTCATTATAATACTCTGATTCATCTTCCCAGCACATGCGGTCCTTTTTCTGCAACTCTGTTGCATCAGATACATGAGGTAGGCCTAACTCCTTTTTGGTGAGATTAATTAAGTGAGGTGCTAAAATGACACAACCAGTATGACCGCTCCATCCGTCGGAGTCTAGGGAGCTATCATTTTCTGGGAGGAATGGATCTCCTGCATTACCAAATATTGATTCAACAAAGTCTAAATTACTGACTAGGTTTCCGGGCACAAAAAAGCGAATTTCCATTGAGCTACCACTTGAAATGCCGGGAATATCTGGAAACACTGAGGGCCTTAGAAGTAAAGATAGGAATGCTTTAGTCGGAGACTTTTGAGTTGATGTGTAAGGGACCGTTAATAATTCATCAGGAGGATTAAGGGCAGCAGACAATAACCTAGCGAAGGTTTTTTTAGGAACGGATTTTTTGTCTGCGGGAATAGGCAGTCCGCCATCCACAATATGGAAAACACCCTGAGTGGTCCGTCTGTCTTTGCTTGGATTGTGACAAACGCCTTGATTCACTCTGTATGAGGAAACAATATTAGATTTAAAGGAATCTTTTTCAGGAGGAATGCTTAGTAATCTTGCAATTCCATGTCTTTCGAGAACGAGAGCTCCTTCTGGTATCAGAGAGCCATGGTCCTTTAGATCGTCGGAGCAATCATCCAAATATTGAAGGAGAAAACTATTGATGCGTTCGTCAGCAGGACACAAGTAATCAGAGAGTAGTCGAACCCTCTCCCTGAAATTTGCTAGTAGTGATCGTCCCATTTCAAGAAATGGGTAATCTTTTTCGTCTCCGACGATGTCAAATCCACGAGCCGATAATTTTAAGTTTATATAGTCTTTGAGCGATTTTGTGGATGGATCGTTAGAACTATAACTGTTACCGAGACCGAGTTTTTCTTTGGCTTTTTTTGTATCTAGCATTGGAATTGAGCGCTTAGCATTGGAATTAAGCAGATTCCATGCAAAAGCCAATAACTCATCCAATTTTGGATATGAAAAGGATTTGAACTGTTTGTTTTAAGGCATTCCTTATGGAGTGAAATGACATGTGTAGCAAAAAATGATTATTATGCCTTTGGAAATTTTAACCCTACAAAATAATATAGCTACTGAGGCTATGGCTTCCCGATACCATATTTAATTCTTATGCCCAATGTTCTTCTTTCAGGTCGTGTCACAGGAGGAAAAGATCCTTCTCGTGAGCCGAGGGCCAAGTTGCTCTATCTTCTCTTCTCTTCGGGTTGGGACATAAGTAACTCGAATGGGGATCAGGCAGTAACTTTATCAAATATTCAGGATCAGATCATCCGTTCTGATGCCTTTGTGTTTACGCCCGGTGCGACCCTCGAAGAACTTTTCAAAGCTGTATCTATATTTGTTGGATATCAGACGATGGACGAGAAACTTAAAGGGAAAGGAACAGTAGTCCTTAACGGAGATGATTCATGGGATCCTTTTTTTGATGTTTTGAATCGTTTGAGATCATTGGGAACTATTGCACAGGACTTTAGGGATTTTCTCCTAGCTGTAAATGAACCAGAAAATGTTATAGAGGGTTTAAATAGGGTCCGTGAATTAGGAGTCCCCGACCCGGAAAGACATTCTATTGCTGAAGATCAAATAGATGAAATATATTCTTACGAATCTCCTCCTTTAAAAGGACAATTAGGAAATGTTTGTGTATTTTGTTCTGCTAGCATTAAGGATCAGAGTTATCTTGATGATGGTTATGAGCTTGGACAGCAAATGGCCAAATCAAGTTATGGTTGCGTTTCAGGTGCGGGTAAGAGCGGAGTGATGGGAGCAGTCGTTCGAGGAGCAGTTGATGCTGAGGGGTGGACCGGAGGATCAAATGTTCCGCACATTATTAGGCTTGAAGGTCTTCCTGAAGGGTTATCGAGTTTTTGGCTTAGATCTGATATCTATACCCGTATGGAAGTGATGATTGAAAGATCAGATGCATTTGTTATTTTTCCTGGCGGGGCAGGGACAGTTCAGGAATTGCTAGCGTTACTACTTTTAAAGGAATCTAATGATTCCTTGATGCGGGGAAAACCCATAATCCTTTTTAATAGAATAGACGAATCTGGAGTCCATTTCTGGAATCCGTTAATTAAATTATTAGCAAATACGCAATGCTCTTCATATTTTCGAACGGTCACTGAATTAAATGAGATAATGCCTGCAGTTGAAAAAGAGTTAAATCCTTAAGAACAAAATCCATACGGATGGAAAAAGAAATTAAAGAACGACTCCAACGACTTGCATGTGCTCTGATAGATCAGGAAGCAGCAAAAGTTATTGTAGAGCCTCAAGTTGGATCTGAAGGATTTTGGTTTGGGGGAGGTAATGTAGTTTGTGATTCTGATGGCACTTTCTGGTTGTGTGGTCGTTATCGAAATCATGGTGATTCAAGGACCGGGGTCGGTTCTGGTGAGCGTGGTCTCGAATTAGCCATCTTTTCATCTGATTCAGTTCTGGGTCCATGGGAGAAAAAGAAATCATTTACTAAAAAAGAATTACAAAATGGAAATGATGAGGTCGTTTCCATTGAGGGTGCTTCATTGCTTATGAGGCCTACGGGCGTTGAACTTTTTTTATCAACGGAAAAAGATAGATCGTATCCTTCGGATTTTATTGATTATCAGAAGGAGGGGACCGGAATATGGGACATTGATATAGTAGAATCTGATTCTATTATGAGTCTCGATCCAGCTTCAGTTTATACTGCTATTCGTAGCGATGAATTAGGATCTCTCCATGTGAAGGACCCAGTGGCATTTCAAATCTCAGGTGATAATGATCAAATAGGAGTATTATTTTGTAGTCATCCTTATACCTGGGCCAGTTCAAATACCGGTCTTGCAGTGAGGGGATCCGGACAGGAACAATATAAAATTGAAAGCTTTAATGTATTGTCTCGGGGAAATTCTTGGGACGTGGCATGCACTCGAATCACTGACTGTTTGCGGGTCCCTTCCCTAGGTATTTTTTCTGAAATCCCTCCAATATCTATATATTTTTATGATGGGGCTGAGTGCTTACGTCCTCTTGATGAGAGTACTAATGGTGTTTCTAGATCACGTGGATTTTCTTGTGAAGAAATTGGAGGTATGGCTATTGGTTTTGATCAATCATTCCCGGAAATTTGTCGAATTTCTTCTCATGAGCCTATGTTTATATCACCTCATGGAACTGGTTGTAGCCGTTACGTTTCGACGCTAATCACTCCTGAAGGGATTTTGGCTACTTGGCAACAGTCGCAAGAGAACCTTTCTCAGCCATTAGTTGGAAATTTTCTTCCCAATAAGCAAATTGAGGAAATATTATCGTAAGATCTTAAGAGAATAGCTCTAACTCAGATTGACCTAGCGACGATCATCGCCATACTCAGGGAACAATGGAAAAAGTTATTATTATAGGAACAGGATGCGCCGGGTGGACGGCAGCAATATACACAGGCAGAGCAAATTTAGCACCACTGGTTTTGGCTGGAGATCAGCTAGGCGGACAATTAACAACGACGACTGAAGTTGAAAATTATCCTGGTTTTCCGCAAGGAATCATGGGTCCTGAGCTCATGATGCATATGCAGGAACAAGCTACAAAATTCGGAGCCAGAGTAGAGTATAAAAAAGTAAGTTCCGTAGAAAAAAATGGTTCAACCTTTAGTGTGACTTGCGGTGAAGATCGGTACGAAGCTGAAACTGTCATTATTGCTACCGGAGCTGACCCGAGACACCTTGGGCTTGATGGTGAAGAAAAACTTATCGGGCATGGGCTTACTTCATGCGCGACTTGTGATGGGGCTTTTTACAGGGACGTTCCGGTCGCGGTAATAGGAGGAGGAGATTCTGCGTGTGAAGAAGCAACGTTCCTTACAAAATTTGCTTCGAAGGTTTACTTGATTCATCGTCGTGATGAGTTGAGAGCTTCGAAAATCATGGCCGATCGAGCTTTAGCTAATGAAAAAATTGAGCCAGTTTGGGATAGTCAGGTGACTGAATATTTAACTGATGATGATGGAGAAATGCGGGCAGTTAAAGTTTTGGATTTGAAGACCAATGACGAAACAGAAATTGAATTAAAGTGTGTCTTTGTTGCTATCGGTCATGTTCCTAATGCGCAATTTCTTGATGGGCTAGTCGAGACAGATGAGAATGGTTATATCATTCAAAAGCCAAGCTGCACAAAGACAAATGTAGAAGGTCTTTTTGCGGCTGGAGATGTTGCTGATCATGTTTATCGGCAAGCAATCACCGCGGCCGGTGATGGTTGTAGGGCTGCTTTGGAAGCAGAACGATACTTAGCTGACAATGAATAATAGTGAAAAGATCCCAATTAATTCGCAGGCATGGTTCAAATATACACAATTTTGTCTAAAATTAGCTCTTTTGATTAATAATTGATGCTTGACCATTAGATGTAAATTTCTAGAGAATTATTCCTCCTCGTTGAGATACACTAATAACTAAGCATTTAACTAATAATGATTAAGAAATTCGCCACTGCCCTTTCAATAATGATAATGATGTTAAGCTTTGCCTTTGCAGATCATCATGCTGGTTCTCCATTTAACGGTAAAGATCTGAAAGGTTGGTCCACTAAAAAGAAAGCTAAAGGTAAAGATGCTTGGATAGTCGGTGTTCCCAGCAAGTCCAAGGAAAATCCAAAAACACTAGATGCTAGTAAGGGTCATGGAGCTATGATTAATAAGGTCTCTGGTCATGGGCAGAGCTGGGACATTTATTCTGAAAAAAAATGGGGAGGTAAGTTTCGTATTGAGCTGGAAGTGATGGTTCCCAAAGGAGCAAATTCTGGAATTTATGTAATGGGTGAATATGAGGTTCAGGTCCTAGATAGTTATGGAAAGGCAAAGCTCGGAGGAGGCGATATGGGGGCTATTTATGGTGCTCAGCCGCCGAAGGTAAATGCTTGTAAAAAACCTGGAGAGTGGCAGAAATATGTGATCGATTTTCAGGCTCCTGGTTATGATGAGGGAGGCAAAAAAACAAGTAATGCTAAGTTTATCAAGGTCGAGCTCAATGGTCAAATATTGCACGAAAACGTTGAAATGAAGGGTCCAACCCCAAGTGGTGTTAGTGGGAAAGAGGCTGCAAAGGGTCCAATCATGTTTCAAGGTGACCACGGACCAGTCGCTTACAGAAATATAAAAATTAAATCGATCTAATCTAATTTTGAACTTTAATAATAATATTTATAGAAGACTTTATATAAATTCATAACTGAACAAACTATTGATCATGCGTAATAAAACCAAACCTATGTCTAAACAATTGACTCGTCGTAAATTTATCAAGTCAGCAGCCGTGACTGGGGCCGCCTCGACTCTCGGAATGCCCGCAATCGTTCGCGCGCAAAATCAAAACAGTAAGCTTCAAGTTGGCTTTGTGGCTACCGGCGGAAGGGCAGGCGCACATGTTGGATTTGCCTGGAACAACCGCAAAAAATACGACCTAGAGTGCGTTGCCTTTGCTGAGGTTGACAAGAATAGCTGGAAAAATGTTCACAATAATAACGAATGGAAAGATGCCAAGGGTTACACCGATTGGCGGGAAATGTTCCAGAACCATACGAAGGAGCTGGATGTCGTCTTCGTGGCCACACCTGACCACACTCATTATGGTCCCTCAATGACAGCTATTAGTAACGGTATCCACTGTTACACCGAGAAGCCCTTGGCATGGTCGGTGCGTGAGGCACAAAACCTCACTAAGGCCTATGAGAAGAACAAGAGTGTTGTTACCCAGATGGGTAATCAGGGACACGCCGGCAACGGATGGCGTCTGGCTTACGAATTTGTGAAGGCCGGTGCCGTTGGGGACATTAAGGAGTTCCATACATGGACTAACCGCCCAGTCTGGCCGCAGGGTGGAGATAATCCGAAAAAAATTGATGAAGTTCCTGCACATATTGACTGGGAATCCTGGATCGGACCTGCTCCAATGCGTCACTACACAAATGGTGTCTATCCATTTAAGTGGCGCGGTTTTGTGGACTTTGGTTCTGGTGCACTTGGCGACATGGCCTGCCACACTACAGATGGCATTTATTCTATCATGCGACCCGGTTATGCAGCTTCTGCAGAGCCTCTAATGATGACGGGCCCCTGTAAGGGACAATTCCCTGCAGGAATGACCCTAAAAGTCGATTACCGTGCTACCAAGGAAACTCCCGCATTCACCACTTACTGGTACGAGGGAAAGAAAAAGAACGGCAAGGACAATATGCCGGAGACCCCTGAAGAGTTGAAATCTGAGGGACGTAAATTGCCACGTACCGGTAATCTCATCATTGGCACCAAAGGAAAAATGTTGGTCACTGGTGACTACTGGAACAGTCCCCGGATCATTCCCGAAAGTCGTCAGAGGGAATTCGGCAAGCCCAAGCAACTTCTTGAGCGCTCACCCGGTCACCATGACGAGTTCATCATCGCATGTCGGGGCGATAAGCCGAGAGAGTACAGTCAGTCAAACTTCAGCTACTCCGGGTTCATGACCGCAAATATCCAGCTGGGTAATCTCTGCGCACTTGCAGGCAAGAAAATCGAACTCAATGAGGCTGGAGTGGTTACTAGCGATCCGGCAATTAACGAGTTGGCATGGCGCGTGCCGCGTAAAGGTTGGGACGCACTGAAGACGAATATATAGTTTTTTCCTTTAGGAAAAATAAACTGGTGCGGGTGTATTCGCGTGCCGGTCAAAACAAAGCACCCGGGTCAGTATTGGCTCGGGTGCTTTGTTTTGCGCTCCTCTCTTCCTGACTGAGGAATTACCGCCCCGATCGTCTGAGCCATGCTTCTCGGGCTCTTTTTAAGGCCTCTATTTCCTTCTTGTTGATTTTAGTTGGAGTTGTTCTGGCGTTAACGAATGGATTATTTGATCCGAATTTTCTCCATGGTCCATATGGAATTTCATGCAATTCGGCGAATCGCCAATCACATCTATTGTCCTTTCCGGTTATTCCAAGAAAATCGCGTACAGCAGGTGACAGATCAATTCCGGCTCCGTCATTTTTACGGTTTTTGGGTCGTGATCCCCCGAAAACATAGGCCCAGTCATCCGTTCCAAAAGGACCAACATCGGCCCATTGAGCACAACAGATTTTTCCTTTGTAATGTATAGCTACCCATCTCCCATCGCATACGCTTTGACCTTCTTTTTTGAATGTTCGACTGAACCAAGGGATTACGCGTTTGGCGCTTTGTTTTGTTTTTTTGTAGTCGATCCGATCATTGTATGGCAATGCAATATAAAATGGATTGAGTTTAGGTATGAAGTTCTTAGGTCTATAATCTCTGGCCCGGTTCGCTGGATTGGGGTCATCGTAGCCACCATAGTTTTCCATCCACTTGGTGTCCCAGGAACTTGCCATGTTATGTCGTGGGTTATTTGCGGTAGCGCGTTCTCCTACCCAGAAAATTGTAGAGGTGATATTTCTGTGCCATGGATATGGGGAAGATTGGGCTCTAGATTTTGTGGGTGCATAAGTGCGGGGTGTGTTTCCTTGAGCTTTTATTTTTTCTAAAGCTGGGACTGAAAAAAAGAACAAGGAAGTTATAAGAATTGACCGTCCTTGCACTTTCATGTGTATTGAAATATTTTTGCAGCTATGCAATTTGTGGAGCAAGTGGTTTTTCGGAACTTGACTCAGGTGCTTTGAGTTCTGGATTTGGTTCCTGAGGACTCATGCCTAGTTTTTGTAACAATTGCATGTCCTGAACAGTTTGCGGATTAGTAGCCGTTAATAATTTATCTCCGTAGAATATTGAATTAGCTCCTGCAAAAAAACAGAGAGTTTGAGCTTCTTCACTTAGTGCTGAACGGCCTGCTGATAATCTTATTTTAGCCTTAGGTACTGCGATTCGTGCACATGCAATGGTTCGAGCAACTGCAAACGTGTCTACAGGTTCGGCCCCTTCTAGAGGCGTCCCAGGCATTGGCATCAATTTGTTTATGGGTATGCTTTCTGGAGATGGATTGAAGTTTGACAATATTTCTAGCATTCGGAGTCTATCATCAATCGTTTCTCCAAGACCTAATATCCCACCGCAACAAACGGACATTCCTGCATCTTGAACATTACGAATGGTTTTCAATCGATCTTCAAAAGAATGAGTAGTTACAATGTTTGGGTAGTGTTCTGGTGAAGTGTCAATATTGTGATTGTATGCTGTTACTCCGGCTTCTTTTAGTTTTTTTGCTTCTTCTGGTCCCAATTCTCCAAGTGTTGTGCAAACTTCCATTCCGAGCTCTGAAACATCCTTAATAATTTCAAGGACTTCATCAAAACGTTTGGTATTAGTTTTGACGTTTTTCCAGGCAGCTCCCATACAGAATCTAGTTGATCCATTTTCTTTGGCGGCCTTTGCGCGATCCAGCACATCGCATTTTGGCATTAATCTTTCAGCATCTACTCCGCTTTTATAGCGTGCACTTTGTGCACAGTAAGAACAATCTTCGCTACAGCCTCCGGTCTTTATGGATAACAACGTACATAGCTGTATTTCATTCTTGGGCCAGTTCAATTCATGAACGTTTCTTGACTTGGTCAGAAGATCAAAAAAAGGCAATTCGTAAAGTAATTTTAGTTCTTGAAATTTCACTTAATTAAAAGAAATCAATGATATCTATTGTTAGTAATTATTATAATTTATGATCACTTTTTGGCACGCAAAATTTTTACTTTTTCCTTTTGAATATTGATTTTGAATCGTTCCAGTAACCTGGCGCAACTACAGTTGGTTTTAGTGGATTAGTGTAATCCGTTTTTCCTATAGCAGCGCGCATAGAAACTCCTGTCGCTTTACGCCATTTTTTTGACATGCTTTCTCCAGTGTTGCACCCATAACTAACGCACTTAGATCTTCGTAAAAATGAGAATCGATTAATTTCGGTTAATTCTTCTTCGTGTAACCATACAGTGCTAACACCAATTATTCTATTACTATAGTCGATTAAGAAAGCGTGCCTGTTGGAATGCCCATAATATTCAAATCCAGCTATTTTTATTTGGGACCGGTCCTTTCCGTTGTTTATGTAGTTTATAATATCTTTACCTTCAGTTATCCAAAGTAAGCGTATCTTGTATTTATCTCTTACAGATTCTATCCAGGAAATCAGAGGTTTATTATCTTCATTTGAACGTGACTCATAACTTGGTTTATAGACTAACCATGTAATTTCACATTGATTGCCATATTCATTTTGTAGTTCTTGGATCCGTGCGCGTGCCGGGCGAATGAAATTTCCCCACCAGCGGTCATGTTGATACTTTTCTTTTCTTAAGTTTTCCCATTTTCTTAACGCGGTTCCTCCACTAACAATAATGAATTCACCCGGGCTCGTGCTTCTTTTAATCTTAGATTTTTTGAGGGTACGGCCAAAGATTGCTGAAGATTTTTCTGTGCTAGATAAAAGAGCAGCCAGAATCAAAGCTAAGGCTAAGATTAACTTATTATGATAAAAACAACTCATTGATGAGATAATATTCTTCTTTATCCTGATAAGTTACAGATCTTCACCATTAATCAGATCTTCGTAAGTCTGTCTCTTTCTTATCAGTTTGTGAGTCTTGTCAAAAACTAGTACCTCTGCAGGCAATGTTCTGGAATTATAATTTGATGCCATTACAAATCCGTAGGCTCCAGAACTTAGCATTCCGATCAGATCACCCTCTTCTAACTTCGGTAGTTCCCTGTCCTGAGCAAAGAAGTCTCCGCTCTCACAGATGGGTCCTACAATATCGACTGTTTCATTTTCGTTTGATCTATTTTGAATTGGAACAATGTCGTGGTGTCCTTGGTACAGTGCCGGTCGTATCAGATCACCCATGCCTGCATCGGCTATGGCGAACGTTTTCGCGGTGCCGACCTTTTTATATAGAATTTTACTAATAAGAATACCCGCGTTTCCTACAATTAATCGTCCTGGCTCGAGCATTATTTTAAGTCCCAAAGGGGCTAGAATAGGTACGATTTCGGAGGCATATTCCTCAATAGTAAGAGGTGTTTTTTTCTGATCCTTTTCCTGCCACCAGTTATCCTTGCCGCTCGCTAGTGCGTCTTCATATACGATTCCAATTCCTCCGCCAATGCTGAAGAATTTGATGTCATGTTTTTGTTTTAGTTTTTGTGCAAGTGGGGCCACTCTTTGCACAGCTTCAACGAAAGGTTTGACCTCGGATAATTGAGAACCGATGTGCATTTGGAGGCCACGCAATTCTAAATTTTTCAATTCTTTCGAAGCGGTTTCATAAAGGTTCTCAATAAATTCAAAATCTATTCCGAACTTATTTTCACTTTTTCCTGTTGAAATATACTTGTGTGTTTTTGCGTCTACGTTTGGATTCACTCGGATTGCGACTGGAGCAATTACATTAAGCTCACTTGATACCTGGTTGATGAACCTTAGTTCTGCTTCGCTTTCAACATTAAAACAATGGATGCCCTCATTAAGTGAATATTCTATTTCTTCCCGGGTTTTTCCTACCCCAGCAAAGGTGCATTTTTTTGCTGTGCCGCCAGCCCTTATGACACGAAAAAGTTCACCTCCGGAAACAATATCGAAGTCTGCCCCTTCATCGTTAAGTAATTTTAATACCGATAAGTTGGAATTTGCTTTAACTGCAAATGCTATATGATGATCCAAATCACTTAGTGCTGAACTTAGTCGACGATAGTGTTCTAAAATTGTGTTTGCTGAATATACATATAATGGGGTGCCATGCTGAATTGCGAGATCCGCTAAATTGACACCTTCACAATGAAGTGTTCCGTCGTGATAATGAAAGTCATGCATTGAGAAAATGCCTAATCTGTCAGGAATAGTAAATCAAGCTATACAGACATCAAAATACCCAATAATTCTTGACCGAAGCCTTATATCATCTAATATGAGCGCCCCCCAAGTAATAGACTGGAGTAGAATTATGGCTAAAGTTTGCGAAATAACAGGAGCGCGCGTTCGTCGCGGAGGAAAAATCCATCGTAGTGGTTTAGCCAAGAAAAAAGGTGGAATCGGCCGCCATGTGACTAAGGTCATCAAGCGTGACGTTTCTCCCAACTTGAGGAAAAAGCGCATTTGGGTCCCAGAACTCAACAAATATGTCAAAGTGAAACTGACTGCTAGAGCCCTGAAGACGGTCGCTAAGAATGGGGCATATGCTACACTCAAAAAGGCTGGGATTATTTAGATTTAATTTTGGAGGGCAATAGATGTCCCATTTTCTGGTCATTTTTTCGGCCTCACTCCTAATCTTCAGTAGTTTACAAGCGGCTCTTGCAACTGAGAAACGTACCAATATCATTTTCTTTTTGATTGATGATCTCGGATGGAGTGATCTTGGTTGTTATGGTAGTAAGTACCATTTAACTCCTAATATTGATAAATTAGCTGCTAGTGGCATTCGATTTACTCAGGCATATTCTGCTTCGCCTGTTTGTTCGCCTACCAGATCGGCAGTAATGACTGGAAAGAATCCAGCCCGCTTGGGCATTACGGACTGGATTGGAGCGAGTCAGAAATTTAGAATTTTGGTGACACCAAAGAACGTTAAGGCATTGCCTCAAAATGAAGTAACCTTTGCCGAATTTCTAAAGAAATCTGGTTACGCCACCGCTTATTTTGGTAAGTGGCATTTAGGTGCTGATGACAAAGATCATCCAAGCTCACAGGGTTTTGAATATCATCGGGGTGTTAATAGAGCAGGTTCGCCTGGATCATATCATTACCCATTTAAAAGAAATAAAAATAAAACAGCGACTGACGTTCCTGATTTTGATTCAGCAGATAAGGATTCATATCTTACAGATTTATTGGCTGAGGAAGCATCTGAGTTTATTGAGAAAAAGAAAGATGTCCCTTTTCTTTTGATGTTGTCGCATTATTCAGTCCATACACCTATACAGGCTCGCAAGAATGATTCTATTAGGTTCAAAGACCGAATGAAGGACATTGAATTATCTTCAAAAGTTACTATCAAAAAGGAGAGATATGGTAATACCCGTATGACTCAGAATAATCCCGATTTTGCAGCGATGGTTGAGAGTGTGGATCGGAGCGTAGGTAAAGTTCTTGGGAAACTTGAAGAGCTTAAAATTAAGGATAATACCCTTGTAATTTTCACTTCAGATAATGGTGGGCTTTCAACTTTACAGAATGGTCGACGCCCTGCTCCAACATCGTGCTTACCTTTAAGGGCCGGAAAAGGGTGGCTCTATGAGGGTGGCATTCGAGTACCGGCAATATTTGCCTGGCCTGGTGTAATCGATGAAGGTATTACGATCGATGAGCCAATTATTAGTACCGATTTCTACCCTACCATATTGACTGCAGCAGGAATTAAATTGGATCCTTCACAGCATCAGGACGGGCTTGATTTGAATGTTATTTTCAGAGATGAGGGATTACCACCCAGGACATTGTTTTGGCATTATCCTCATTACCATGGCTCAGGAAACCGGCCATCGTCTGCCATTAGAAAAGGAAATTATAAATTAATTAGATGGCATGAAGATGGTTCAGAAGAAATGTTTAATATTTCCAAAGATATATCAGAGACGATTGATATTGGATCGGATCAATCCGCGAAGCGTGAGGAACTTTCTAAGGATTTGAGTGAATGGATAAAAGCTTCAGGTGCAAGGCTACCAAAACTAAAAGAAGAACGGTAAGGCATGATCAACAAATGCTCATATCATATTTAGATGTCAGATTGCACAAAACCTTTGGTATTGATAACAGGTGGAGAAGGGGCACTTGCTAAAATAATTTCAACACAATTAATTTCATCAGGCTTTGAGGTGCTTAGTCCTTGTCATTCTGATCTGGACGTTGGTGATGAACTTTCTGTTAAGAATTATTTTGATGAAAATATAACGGGAGATCTTGATTTGCTTATCAATAATGCAGGAATAAAGAAGGATTCAGTTTTTTTAAATCTTTCTGAAGAGGAATGGGACGAGGTAATTAGAGTCAATTTACGAGGAGCGTTCCTCTGTTCAAAATTAGCATTAAAATTTTTATGTAAGAACCGAAATGGTCACATAATTAATATAGGATCGTTTTCAGCTATTTCGGGACCAGTAGGGCAAACAAATTATGCTGCCTCAAAGGCTGGGCTCATTAGTTTGACGCAAAGTTTGGCGCAGGAAGGGGGAAAGAGAAACGTTAGATCCAATTGCATTTTACCGGGGTGGCTAGAAACTCAATTCACTGCTGATGTGCCTGAAAATGTAAAGGATCAAGTACTGAGTGCTCATACTCTAAATACTTTGAATACTCCTGAATCGGTTGCCGCGTTTGTTCTTTTTATCCATACTCAGATGCCCTCAGTTTCTGGGCAGATATTTCAGCTCGATAGCCGAATTCATCGATGGGTTTGAAATCTATTTCAGCAAAGGTTCAAGTGTTCGAATCGTTTTGGAAGTGGCCGATACATTATGCACTCTGAGGATAGAAGCTCCTCGCAAGATACTGGTGACTGAGCAGGCCACGGTACCAGCGTCCCGGTCTTGAGGTTCTTCTATTTTCAATACATCACCGATCACTGTTTTTCTTGAAACTGGTACGAGGAGCGGTCTTTCATGGATTTTTAAAGCGTTAAGTTGTTTTAGCAATAGGAGATTATCTTGGCGGTCCTTTGCAAAATCGATTCCTGGATCCAGTACTATTCGCTCTCTATCGAGTCCTGCTGATTCTGAAACACAAATCTTTTCTTCAAAGAATCTATTTACCTCAGCAACTATGTCTTTGTATTTTTCTCCGAGATGAGGCTCTTTGGGCAGTCCGATACTATGCATTATTAATAGAGCAGTTCCATGATCTGCACATGACTTTGCATTATCATTAGAATGTAGCGCACCGATATCGTTCAGTAAATCTACCCCCAGAGGCAATATTTTTTTTACTACTTCGGGTCTCCATGTATTGATTGATAGTAGAGGTTTTTCCTTTTTCCGATTCCACTCGATAGAATGAAAAGACTCAATGAATGGACGAAGCCTTTCGATTTCTTCTTCGGTTGATATTGGACCACGGTTAGTGCGAGCACTTTCTGCTCCGACATCGATAATGTCCGCTCCATTAGCGACATGATCCTTTGCCATTTTAAGGGCTTTTTGCTGATCCAATGTTCCGTCTCCTGAAAATGAATCATCATTGATATTGATAATCCCCATTACCATTATTTTCTGTGAAAAATCAATGGTGCGGTCCCTGACTTTCAGTTTCATTTATTATTAAATACTGAAGGGCATTTCAGTCCTTGTCCTATTATCAAAACGCACCGTATGAGTGAATCCAATGTCAGATACGAGTGATGCAGCTTCCTTAAAATTCATCCCTACTTCTTGAGGAGAGTGAGCGTCCGAACTAATTGATATTGGTACGCCTGCACTGACCATCATTTCAAGAAAATCGCGTTCGGGGTATTGCTCTGCACATTCTTTCCGCCATCCGGCAGTATTAATTTCTATTGCGGTATCAGTTTCAAGTGCAGCTTCGATCACGGGTTCATAGTAACGGCGAAGGTCACCATTTGGTTTGTGTCCAAACTTTTTTGGCAGGTCAGGGTGGGCAAGTAGATCAAATAGACCACTACTCGCGCAACTCGTATATATCTTCCAATAACTTGTCCATATATCCTCAACCTCTGCAATGCCCGACCATCTTCCTATCCATTTTGGATTATCAATATCAAATCCAGGAGCAATGTAATGTACACTACCTATGAGATAATCGAAATCTGCCATTGAGGATAATTGTTCGATCCATGCGTGGCCTTTTTCAAAATAATCTATTTCAAGCCCGAGCTTCACTGATATTTCAGGCACTCCGTTTTTGGCATTTTGGACCAATTTAAGATATTCAGGAAATTCTGCTAGTCGCATG
>SHBV01000042.1 GCA_004211885.1 Verrucomicrobiaceae bacterium | reverse complement strand
AAGAGATCCCTATGGACAATGAATTGTTTGGCCATGTCAGCACTCAGGATTTTATTGATTTTGGATTTGAGGCGGAGTTCATCGGAAGACTTCCCATTCGTGTCGTTTGTGAGCATTTGGAGGCTAAGGACCTTCTTGAGATTATGAAGTCATCAGAGGGCAGTCTTCTTCGCCAATATGAGCAAGAATTTGCGGCTTACGGTATCCAAGCGAAGTTTGAGGAGGGGGCCATGAAAATTATTGCTGAGAGAGCGGCGCAAGAAAAGACTGGGGCCAGAGGCCTTCTGACTGTTTGTGAGCGGATCCTCAGGGATTTTAAATTTGAGCTTCCCGGAACTTCTGTAAGTGAACTTAAGATTAATGCTGATTTAGTGAAGAATAACTCGAAGGTTCTTGAAAAATATAAAAAGAAGGGCCAAAAAGTTAGTGTGGGTAGAGTGAGCCAGGAACTGGAACTCTTCTCATCCGAATTTCTAAAGAATCATGGGGTCCGCATTGAATTTAGTGAGGATGCAGTTGAGGCGATTGGCGAAAGGGCAGTCAAAGAGGGAACCCGTCCATTACAATTGTGTGAATTCTTATTCAAGGATTATCAGTTCGGCCTCAAGTTGATACAGAAGAATACGGGCAAAGCTGAATTTACTGTTAATTCAGAAGCGGTAACGGATCCAGATTCATATTTGAGTTCCATAGTAGTGAGTTCTTACCGTGACGCGGAAAAAAATGAGTAATTATTCTTTTCTCTGCCATTGTTTTAAAAAGTAAAATCACGTGATATTTATTTTAGATTCTGTATTCTGTAAATAATACGATCATGGCTCGTTTGGATTTTCCGGAAGAGATTAAAAATCTCATAGATACATTAAAAAAACTTCCGGGAATTGGGCCGAAGGGAGCAGAGAGGATCGCGGTTTGGTTGATTAATCAGGACAAAGAATTCGCGGCTCTTCTATCGAAGGTAGTTGAGGATTCAGTTCAATTGATAGGAGCATGTAAAATTTGTGGTTTTTTTAAGAGCCATGAGAAGGGTTGCTTTTTGTGCAATGATTCTGGCCGAGACGGTTCTGTGATTTGTGTGGTCGAACAGCCAACTGATGTTATTGCTCTTGAAAAGACTGGTGTCTATAAAGGAACTTATCATTGCTTAGGTGGTAAAATTGCACCGCTCGATAATATAGGTCCCGAAGATCTGAGAGTGGATTCTTTGATTTCAAGAATTGGAAATTCTGATTTTGAGGAAGTCATTTTGGGAGTGGGATCAGATGTTGAGGGTGAGGCGACGGCAAATTATCTTGCTGATTTGATAGCCGAAAAAGGCCTAAAAGTTGTTATTACTAGGTTAGCTCAGGGCCTTCCTGCAGGGGGAGGCCTTGAGAATGCTGATGAACTGACCCTTTACAGGGCACTAGATGGACGAAGAAAAGTTTAGAGAACAGAAGTTTGCCAAAGTTATTCAATTCTATAGGTTTGAAATGAGCAATGTCTTGTAAGATCAATCCAGCACTACATAGGGAAAGTAAGCCTGAATGGATAAAAGTGCGCTTGCCAAGTGATCCAGTCTTCTGGTCCACTAAGGGGCTCATTGATGATTTGCGTCTTACTACGGTCTGCGAGGAGGCTCAGTGCCCTAACCGTTGGGAATGTTGGAGCGGGGGAACCGCAACATTTATGATTGCTGGTGACCGTTGCACTAGAGCCTGTGGATTCTGTGCCGTTAAGACAGCTAAACCCCTTTCACTTGAATCTGATGAGCCGAGCCGGGTCGCAGAAGCGACGAAGCGGTTAGGATTGAATCATGTTGTGATTACCGCAGTTGCACGTGATGATTTGGCCGATGGCGGGGCTGAGCATTTTTCCAGAACGGTAACTTCTACTAAAGAGTCCAATCCGGGCGTGGTCATTGAAATTCTGGTTCCAGATTTTAATGGCAAAAATGATGCGTTGAAAGTTTGTATGGAATCGGAGCCCCATATCTTTAATCACAACCTAGAAACTGTGGAAAGACTCACAAAGTTGGTCAGATCTAGGGCCCAATACAAGAGGTCCCTCGAAGTACTTAAGAGAGCCAAAGAGTTTGCAAATGAGTTAGGCTATAAGGTGGCCACAAAGAGTGGTATCATGCTTGGTCTTGGTGAGACTGAGGATGAGGTCATGAAGTCAATGGATCATCTGCTGGAAAATAACGTAACAGTTCTCACTCTTGGTCAGTACTTGAGGCCTTCGGAAAAGCATCTTCCAGTCGTTGAGTATATTCACCCGGATCAATTTGATCGGCTAAAGGAAGTGGCCGAGTCAAAGGGCTTTAGACATGTTGCTTCCGGGCCATTAGTTCGTAGTTCCTACCATGCTGCAGATTTTAAGCCTGAACTGGACCTTTGAGAGGCTCTTCTCCTTAAGCTTTAGGGATCAATATTGAAAGCCGTTCCTCCTGATCCTTACCATCGGTGATCTTTCAGGATCGTTCAGAATGCCATCCATGACTTCAGCTGCATAAATTGTATGATCCCCAGATTCGATCTTGCCAATTACCTTGCAGGCAAGAAAGGCTAATGCCTCGGTGAGTTGGGGGATATTATATTCATTGTCATCTAATTCGAGTGAATCAAAGGGGGATCTATTCTCATGCTGATTGAAGGGTTTCATTAAGCGACCATCTTCTTCACCTAGGACGTTGATTCCGATGAGTCCTGATTCCTGTATGGCCTCGTTCAATCGACGGCCCACACTAATTGCGGCGGTAATTGTTGGTGGATCAAATCCTGCCTGCTCTACAAAACTAGCCAACATTCCAACTTCTTCTCCGTCAAGGACACTAGTGGCGATGTATACACCACTTGGAAGCTTTCCTAGTGCTGGTCCGATTCTTTCTTCGTTCATGTTAATTATTTTTTATAATTGATTCTATTTCAATGTTCTAGGAATTGGGCTGTGTTGTGTCGATTTCTTTTTTCCATGCGTCAATGCCACCAGATACATTGGTGGCATTGTTTAGGCCTTTAGAATGAAGGATTGATACGGCCCTGGAACTTCTTACGCCTGATTTGCAAATTACGTATAGAGGCTCCGATGCGGAGAGTTCAGATATTCTTCCATCGAGTTCGTCAAGTGGGATCCAGATTGATGGATTGATCCTGTATTCATTGACTTCATTGTCTGTTCTTACATCGAGAAGATTGTAATTTTTTGATGCGCTAATTATCTTCTCTAGTTCCTTAATTTCGATTTCAGGTAATGAATTTTCATTATTACAATGACCCTTAATTTCCATCGGTTCATTGATGCTTGGATTTTCTCCGCATAGACGGCACTTGGGATCTTGTGTAATGTTGAAAGATTTAAATCGTGATGATAGTGCATCATAATGTAATAATTTACCTATCATGGGTTCTCCGATTCCAGTCAGAAGCTTAATTGCTTCAGTCGCTTGAAAAGTTCCTATTATACCGGGAAGCACGCCCAGAACACCTCCTTCTATTCAGTCAGGGACTGCGCCTGGTGCCGGAGGATCGGGGAATAGGCACCGGTAACACGGACCGTCAAGGTGAGGAGCGAAGACGGACACTTGCCCTTCGAAGCGGAAAACGGATCCGTAAACATTAGGAATTCCAATAATCTTGGCTACATCGTTGACAAGGTAACGTGCAGGAAAATTATCAGTTCCATCAATAATGATGTCATAATTCTTAGCAATTGAGATAGAATTTTCAGGTTTGAATGCCTCACCAAATGTTTCAAGTTGAACGTTCGGATTGATGTTATAGATCGTGTCTTTTGCTGATTCTATTTTTTTTCTACCAATGTCATTTGTCCCATGCAGTAGCTGTCTTTGGATGTTTGAAGCATCTACTTTATCCATGTCTACGAGACCGATCCGCCCTACTCCTGCCGCTGCAAGATACATGGATGACGGAGAGCCTAAGCCTCCGGCACCGATGCAAAGAACACTAGATTCTTTGAGGCGGTTTTGTCCTTCGATTCCAAATGAAGGCAAAGAGATGTGCCTTGCATAACGGCGCATTTCTTCATCACTTAAATTTGTTTGTTCAGGCATTAATTAGGGATAGACGATTATAGCTGTAATTTTGAATGTAGTATTTTTACACCTTTTTCATTCAAAAATTAAACAAAAATGGTTTTTCTCAACGTTATTTAGATAAAAGCGTTGAAAGAAATCTTAGGGCAATTGCGTATTATTCTTTCTTGAAGCATTAAACTAAATATCGGGAAAAAGTCCGATGAAAAGAAAATATAGAAAAAACTCGAACAAAACAAAAATTCTGAATGATTTCTTTCGAAATGCGGTGGCTATTTCGATCCTCAAACAGTCTTTAATTTCGCGTGTTTCTACGCTCAAATCAGGCACTTCGAGCACTAAGGATTCAGTGCCAACCTATTTGCAGGGCTAGGCCTAAGGAGAGGTTGCAAAAAGACTAGTTTGACCCCCGTTTAAGGGATGGTAAAATTATTTTTACCTTTGATATGGATAGTTATGCTATTTCGCGCATCGATTTGCCAGTGATGCGAAGTCATGGATGGCAGGTCAGACTGAGGCGACGAGGCAGGCAGTTCTCGAAATTCTTTTCTGATGGTAAGTATGGCGGAACTGACAGTGCATTGAGAATTGCGAGAGAATATAGAGATGAATTGCTGGCAAAGCTTCCTGATCCGGAACGTGCCGGGGCCGAAGGTAAGTTAACTCGACGTAACGTTTCTGGGGTAGTTGGAGTTTCTAGGATAGTTATAAAGTCAGGGACCAGCCGTTATGAATTCTGGCAAGCTACATGGTCTTCTTGTCCTGGTGTGCGGAGGAGGATGAAATTTTCTGTTAGGCGTTATGGTGAGAAGCGTGCCTTTGAGCTTGCTTGCGTCGCTCGTAAGAGAGGTGAAAGGAAGTAATCAATTGCAAAAAAACCAAAATCTAGGAATCGAGTCTGTCCGAATTGATCGGTGGTTGTGGAGCGTAAGAGTCTTTAAGACTAGGAGTCAGGCAGCCACGGCTTGTCGTAACGGTCGGGTCCGAATGTTAGGGGTTCCCGTCAAGGCATCTAAACTTTTGCGCGTAGGTGATCAGTTAGAGGTAAAGAAAGGGAAATCGCTAATTAGAGTTACGGCTTCAGCTCTGATTGAAAAGCGAATAGGACCTAAGCAAGTTAGCAGATTCAAAGAAGAATATATTCTAGAAGAAGAACAAGTCGTTAGGACTGCTAAAGTTGTAAAGTCATCCGCTCAGGGCCGCCCGACGAAGAAACAACGAAGAGTCATGGAGTCATTTCTTAATGAAGTTGAAAGGAATGCTCAGTTATGAGTGTCAATGAATGAGGGGGATTGGAAATTAATCCGTCTCTAATTTTAGTCGTTTCTTATTGTTATCCCGTGCCATGTTCCTCATCTCGTAAATTGCTTGTCGGTGTGCATTTTTAGTCTCATTTCCTTCCGCGTCAAACGGAGCTTCTGGCCAGTCCCAGTCATCAGTTCTGAATGAGGGTATTGGGATTGTCCGTTCATGATGGGCAGAATTGACTGCGTTTCCTATAGGATTTCTGGCCCAGGCATATCGCACTGCAATTGGATCTAAAACGAAAGGGCTCCAAACCTTTAGCCTTTTTTCATCGTGGATGGGCCTCTTGTTTTTATCTTTTCCCGTGATGACAAATTCAGCTTTGCTTGGTACGAAGTGCTTGTCCTTACCTGCTAATGAAAAACCAGAAAAGGGCCTGCCATCATTGACTCTGACGGGTCTATTAAATATGAGTTCGAAATGATCGCCTTGTTTTTTCGCTTCGAGAATTTCCACTGGTTTCCATCCAATGTTATTGTGACCTAGGCACGTGTTCAGGGCCCACCTTGCGGCACGTTCTCCGAGTTCAAACTTTTTATGAGGATGGTACCAAGGCACTTGCTGATCATAAGCGGGAAGAAAAACGGCTCCTTTCACAGACTTTACTGCAGCGTGTTGGGCTTCGCGAATGAAGGGTCCAGCATCAATCATGCGAAGTTCAAAATTCTCTAGCGTCTGAGGTTCGCCGCCAGGAGTGAGGCCGATAACGCAAAAAGGCATTGATTCGTTTCTAAAAGCTGACTGCCATCCCTCTATCATGGCTCTGAAAGTTTTCTCATAGAGCTTGGGTCGTGCATTTCCAAGTGCATTATTATATCCTTGGTTAAAGACCGTGCCGCTGACATTGAGGCCGCTTATTGGGGCTATCATTGCGTTAAAGGAAGCTCCTGGGTTATTTCTGTCGTTAGCCGGATTCTGATCAGGTTCTGTCGGTTTTGGGTTGGGTTTTTCACCGCGTTTTTTACGATTCTCTGTGTCTTTTTCCCACCTCTTAATTCTTGCAGCAAGACTAGCCGCAGCATCATATTGGTCGATTTTTAAATCCCACTCGTCTATGAGTGCCTTAGCGCCATTAATCGAATTAAGGTCTTTGCGGGAAGTCCATGCTTCTGCTGTTGTTCCGCCAACGGATGCGTCAATTAATCCGACAGGCATACCTGACACCATGTGAAGCCTTCTACCAAAAATATATCCTATCGCTGAAAATCTTGCGACTGACTTTGGGGTGCAAACTTGCCACTGCCCTTTCATTTCATAACGATTTTCCCATGCGTTAAATTCATTGATTCTTTCAATGTCATCTTGAGGTTCGTTAGCCGCTTTTTGAGGAATTGTCATCAGGCGTATCGTAGGGAAATTGGCAGAAAGTACTTCGGTGTCACCGTGATAAATACTTTCGAGCACGTCTTCCATGTTACTTTGTCCGCCGAGTACCCAAACGTCACCAATTAGTATGTTATCATATTCAATGGTTTCCTTTTCTGACCTTATGGTCAGTGACTTTGCCTGGACTGATCCTTGTAACGGATCAAGCTCAAGTGACCATTTTCCTTGTTCATTTGCTTTTGTGGTCAGGTCTCGTTTTCCTAGAATGACCCTCACATTTTTCCCCGGATTGGCACTTCCCCAAACATGAATGGGTTCGTCCCTTTGAATTACCATGTTGTCTCCAAAGATCTTTGGTAGATCTAGTTCGGCCGAGGCCATGGATGGGATGCAAATTACAAGTAAAAGAAGTCGAATTATCATTAGTTTGTGTATGACAAGTCCGTTCCCGTATAACGGGGCAGATCATTTATTTTGGTCGAGGAGATGGAATATAAGGTCTGACCTTAATCTTCCGAATTTTCAGCAAATTGTGCGTCAAAGACGATGTCACTTGGTGGAAAATCGATATCTTTGACATATTGGCAGCTTTCAGTCGCTCCGAACTCGCGGTCCATGGCCCCGTCTTCCCACTCAACGCTCAGAGGGCCCATGTACTTAATATCATTTAAGGCTCTGATAATTTTTTCGAAGTCGATGTTGCCTCGGCCAACGGACTTGAAGTCCCAGAACCTTGATGGATTGTGGAAGTCCACGTGCCCGCCGAATACTCCAGCATCCTTTGGAGTACTTGACCAGCTAACGTCTTTCATGTGGACGTGATTAATACGGTCTGCAAATCGATAGATAAATTCTACATAATCGACTCCTTGATATCCAAAGTGCGAAGGATCGTAGTTGAATCCAAAAGCGGGATGACCGTCCAGTGCGTCAATTGCGCGTTGCGCTGAGGCTATATCGAAAGCGATTTCGGTGGGGTGAACTTCTAGTCCAAACTTAACATCGCATTTAACGAATTCATCCAGGATAGGCTTCCATCTCTTGGCGAAATCTTCATATCCGGCGTCGATTTGTCCAGGAAGGACTGGAGGAAATGAATATACTAGGTGCCATATTGAAGAACCAGTGAATCCATTAATTACCTTCACTCCGAATTCCTTAGCAGCGTGAGCTGTTTTTATAAGTTCTTCGGCAGCACGTTGACGCACTCCTTCGGGGTCACCGTCACCATAAATATAGTCTGGTAAGATTTGCTGATGACGCTCGTCAATGTTGTCGCATACCGCTTGCCCAACTAAGTGAGTTGAAATGGAATAGCATGCTAATCCATGACTCGCTAGAGTTTCGCGTTTGGCCTTGCAGTATTCAGCGTCTGCTTTGTCGACTTCGAAATGATCTCCCCAGCAGCCGAGTTCGACTCCATCATAACCGAAGGACTTGGCCTTGCTGCAGATTGTATCGGTGTCTAGATCGGCCCACTGGCCGGTGAATAGTGTAACTGGACGTGCCATTTTTTTTATATTGGTGTGAAGAATTATTGTTAATATATTTGGGGAAGCTAGGTTGCTGGAAAGGAGCCAACCTTTCAAGGTTTTTTGGCTGGATTTCGAAGCTTTTGAATGAAAGAACTTAAGAGTGGCTAATTATTTGGATAATTTTTTTAATTTAAGCGATGACGCGTATGAGGTCAGGACGAAAGTTCCTGCCCGTGAAGGTGCATTGCCATTCACTGAGGAAATGCTCAAGAATTTGCCTAGCGGTGATCTTTTTGGATGGTCTCACAATGTAGGCATGGGTTGGCGCTCGGACCTCATAACATCTGATCAGGTGCTTATTTTAACAACGGCCGGAGGCATTCGTGCAGAGGATGGTCGTCCCGTTGCTCTTGGATACCATACGGGCCATTGGGAAGTGAGCTTAGTTGCTCGAGAAGCGGCTGAAGAATTTAAGAGTAATGGTTGGGTTCCCTTTGCGGGGCATTGCTCAGATCCTTGTGATGGGAGGACACAGGGAACGAAAGGAATGATGGATAGTCTGGCATATAGGAACAGTGCCGCTGAAGTGTTAGGCCGTTTAACTAGATCATTGCCGACCACTAAAGGAGTCATGGGCATTGCCACTTGTGATAAGGGTTTGCCGGCAATGATGATGGCGCTATCGGAGTCAAAGAAGCTTCCTGGGATATTGGTTCCTGGGGGAGTAACGTTGCCGCCTGACAGGGGAGAGGACACAGGTACAGTGCAGTCAATAGGCTCCCGATTCTCGCACGGTGAAATTTCTTTGAAGGAAGCGGCCGAGGCTGGTTGTGCTGCCTGCGCAAGTGCGGGGGGCGGTTGCCAATTCTTTGGGACGGCTGCCACTTCTCAGGCCATTGCAGAAGGCCTTGGAATCGCGCTTCCTCATTCTGCATTGGCTCCTTCGGGGGAGAGAGTGTGGCTGGAGATTGGAAGAGCGTCGTCCAGAGCCCTCATGAAAATGGTTAAGGAAAATGTTGCGTTGGATCAGATAATAACTGACGGATCCGTTCGCAATGCGATGGCAGTTCATGCTGCCATGGGAGGGTCCACAAATCTTCTTATTCATCTTCCTGCAATTGCGTGTGCAGCTGGCCTTAAGGCACCGAGAGTAGAGGACTGGACACAGATGAATCGCTCCGTTCCACGGATCGTTGATGTTCTGCCTAACGGACCCAATAATTACATGACAGTCCAGGTGTTCCTTGCTGGTGGAGTGACAGAGGTCATGCTACATCTTCGTGAACTGGGACTAATTGATCTGAACTGCCTGACAGTCTCTGGCAATTTAGTGGGAAAGAATCTTGAGGATTGGGAAGGATCAGAACGGCGAAAAAGGTTCCGTGATATTTTATATGAAAAGGATGGAGTCGATCCTGATGACGTTATCATGTCACCAGACAGAGCCGCGGAGAAGGGATTGGCTCGGACTCTGGCTTTTTTGAAAGGGAACCTGGCTCCGGACGGGGCTGTAGTTAAGAGTACTTCAATTTCTCCGGATCTATTTTTGGACGATGGTATATACTTTCATGAAGGAAAAGCGCGTGTCTTTGTCGATGAGGCGTCTGCAATTTCTGCAGTCAAGTCCGTTGGAAATGATAGGGTACTTCCTGGTGAGGTCATTGCACTGCTTGGGCGCGGACCGATCGGTGCGGGTATGCCGGAGACGGCTCAGATCACTAGTGCCTTGAAATATACTTCTGCTCTAAGTCGTAATGTTTTGATCACGGATGGCAGATTTTCAGGATTTTCATCAGGCCCATGCATTGGGCACGTTGGCCCCGAAGCCTTGGCCGGGGGCCCATTAGCAATGCTCCGAGATGGTGATCCTGTGCGCATTGAAATACACAAAGATAAATGTGAAGGTACAATCGATTATGTGGGCGGCGAGGATAATTTTACTGCCCGCCCAATTCATCCTGAGCTCAGAGAAGATCCGGACATGCCGATCTCAGTGAAGTTATGGGCGGCGCTTCAGAGCACTGGTGGTGGGACATGGGGAGGCTGTGTTCCTAATGCTGAGGAAGTGATCAAGCGACTAACTGATTAGCTCATTTAAGGATGGGGCCGGCGATGAGTGATTTTTATTTGTACTTATAAAATAGAGCAGCTACTCATTTTGAGTTAATTAAATAGCCTGTGATTCTTTTTTTCTTGTTTCTACAAATTGTGCGACTATGAGGCTAAGAAGAACCGATACACCGAAAGCATAGAATCCTGATTCTAGTGTGATACGACTTCCGCCTGGCATTTGCTTCAAAAGTAACACGGTCATGGCGACGAGGAAGACTTCGAGCATGGCGTACCTGGAAACTGCTTGCAGAAAGCGCATCCATTTTTTGGACAGACTCCCTGAGAATAAAGCTTCGGCCCAAAGGACAGATAATTTGATCACTGGTAAAAGCAGAGAGAATAGGCCGATGATGCTAGCGAGCATTCGTTCGTCTTCTTGCCAGAGTAATTGGACCCCCTCCAATAAGCTGAAAGATTGAGGCTGCATTTGATCTGGAGAAAGAATTTCTACTAGTGCGGTCCATTCGCCGACAGCAGGATCAATAGAAAAAATAGGAAGAATCGCTGCGCTTCCAAAAAGGAAGCACGAAATTACGATTAAAAACAAAATTATGCGGCGCATCACTTATTGCGCAGGGAATCTAACATTTCCCTTATTTTATCTTCTGTCTTTTTGCTAGTTTCCTTGATTGCATTTTCTAGACGATTTCGTTGTTCCTCTACTTGTTCCCCTATCTCTTCAATTTTTTCCCCGACGTTACTTCCAAGTTCTTTTACGCTTTCCTTAGCTTGGTTTGCCCAACGCTTGACTGTTTCAAGCATTAATTCAGTCGGCTCTTCAAGATAAGTGGCTCCCTTTAGCTTAATATTTCTATCAGGTACGATGAGATTATCGTCCTGAGTCACTGAGATAATTAATCTATTGAGTGTTCCTTTTGAATTCAGTTCATAAGTTCCCGGACGCAGTTCAGTAGTTTCAATTTCCCATCCTCCCACATAGTCGCGGCTAACAATGTCCTCATCGAATAAGCCGATGCTAAATTTCTCGCCTTTTTCTGCACGGATTCTAGCAATTCTTTTTACTGTTGATGTGCTAACCTCGCCCTGAATAACATCTCCAACAGAAATTGCGATGGGGTCCCATCGCGCGATAAGAGAGTCGTTACTTGTTACTGTGTTAAGTACTATCTGGTCTTTCCATATCACCATCGCGCTCAGGTCAGGGGCCGTGCCATCGACGTCCCATTGGTTTCCATCTTTTTTGGTTGGGGCCACTTCAGCTTCAGTTAACCAAATACTGTAGATTGAGCTTGCCCCCTTTGGCGATTGGCCATTGTTTTTTCCTGGATCTTTACTGAAAAGATATCCCAGAAAAATAATGGCTATTGGTATGAGAACCATGAGTAAGACTTGATTTTTCTTGTCTTTTTTATTTGTCATTTTTTACTGCTTTTTGAATTGATGTGATTGGTGGCTAATTCGCAATTAGATTTGAGGCTTACTATCTTAGGTTGGGCAAGTGAAAGAATGGGCCTCTCAGTTTTGGAGGTTCTTTATCGCGGTCAAAAAGAACGCAGGAATTCAAAATCAAAGGAACTGCCAAATAGATGAGAGCTTTGATGAATTTCTTCATGCCCTTATACTACACTAAAGAGAGAGAATAGCCAAAAGGCTCTTTGCTCGTACTTTATCTGTTTATTGTAGATCCTTAAGGCTCATTAGTCTGACCGGGGGACGGCACCATTGCCTCAAAATTGGGTTCGTTGGATGATGTACGGCCATATGAAATGTCCTGTTCTTGTGGTCCAAACTGTATCTGATCCATGATGTAATTACCGTCTTGATCCGAAGAGGTCAGGTACAGTGATTCACCACTTGCTGATAGCTTGAAGCTGGCATGAATTCCTTCTGAAGCTCCGCCGTCCTCATCGGCCCAGACGATCAAATATCCATTAGCTGGTATCAATAATCCTTCCTGGAATTCCCACTTCCTTGGGTTGTTAGGATTGTCACTTAGGTACCATCCGGATAAGTCGAAGCTCTGATCAGTGATGTTATGTAATTCGATCCAGTCATCGAATTCTTCCTGAGGATCTTGCAGTGTCGTTTCATTTAGTGCCATGATTTCATTGATTATGACGGGAGATTCTTCTTCATAATTCAAGGATTGGACTCGGTAAGATAATGGCTCGGCTTCTGTCATTTCCGGATAGAAAGTGGCTGTCTTTGAAGAGTTTCCTGACCTAGCTTCTATGTAATACCATACCTTTTCTCCCGAGACAAAACCCGGTACGGAGGCTCCATAAATACCATCATTTGGTTCGAGATCATTGTGATTGCCATCATCGAACATTTGAACGGATGTGTAAGGATCGATATGGCCTTTAGGGGTATAATAAATAAGAACCGAATCGATTCCGTCGGCCTTGGATTGGGTGACTTTTGCAGTGATTGTTGTGGGCTCATTTGCTAATGCATTGTTCGGTCTGGACACTGAGATGATGGATGGAGGAACCTTTGATATCTCTGGATGAGTGCTGAGGTATTGGTGCCTAGTGTTTATTAGGCCCTTCAGCTGTGAGATGCCGGACCTGAAGTCAGTCATGCTAAAATCCTTCTTCGGATCATTTTCGATGAATGTTTCGATCGTATTAACATAACGGTCTATGGCCGCAGTTAAATTTTCCGGATTAAAATCATTTTTGAGGACAGTTCTCATGTGGGCTATGTATCGCTGACGGAATTCTGGAACAGATAGGAGTTTATTGATGACGGGCCGGTTCGTGTTGGTCTCTTGCTCAAAAGGGTCTAGCCGAGCATCCCTCGATGTGAATGCTTCGTTCCCGTCATGCTCTATTGGAAAAATTCGCCCCGATTCAGGATCGTGATAAATTATGTAATCACAGCCCTTGTTCCAGTAACTGTCATCATCAGTGAATACATTTTCGAGGACCAGAAACCAGAGCCAGCTGTCCACTGCCAAAACTTCGCTTACTTTAGCCTTAAATTCTGCGGCAGGAGTGTTATTGAGAATGTCAGTGGCATGAATTAGATTTGCCCAAGGCTCTTCACTGTTCTGCTTTTTTAATTCGTATAAGTTCTCGTAAGTTGATGGGTTGTCTCCGAGATAAAGGAGAGCCTTGTCTCCACTTGACCAGCCGCCTCCACCGCCCCCACCGGGAGGTCTTCCACCGCCGCCGGGAGGTCTTCCGCCGCCGCCGGGAGGTCTTCCACCGCCGGGCCCGCCGCCTCCTGGTCTACCAGCGCCTGCCCCGCTCCCTGTTCCGCTGGGCGCTTTCCATCGGTCCCCGTCATTGCTGCCAAAATATTGACGAATTAGAGGGCTGTCCTGTTGTTGGGCATTTGAATAAAGGCCCCAGTTCTCTCCGTTGATATTCAACTGAACAAACCCGGCCGCTGGGCAGGCAGCGTATTTCTTCATCGCGTTAAAATAAAGAGCTTCTTTTAATAGGGTCTGATCACCTGCAGCATTGTTGAGGTTAAGAGTGTCATAACTCTCTAGATCGGCACCTTCAATGGTCGCATCAATACTAATGTTAACCGATTTCTTTTCACCGTTTACTCTCTGGTAGGAAGTGTTTCCTTTGTAACGGACGCCTACCCCTTCAATGACTTTTTCTCTAAATTTCAGAGTCCCTTGGATTTCCTGACCAGTTGAGTAGTTCGTAACGAGCTGGCTCTGCCAGTTCGGATCTTCAAAAGTCAATTCGATCGTCCTAACGCACATCGGGTCATAGAATCCTTCAGTCTGAATGGCGCGGACATAGCCGAACGGTTCTTCATTTGATAAATTGAAACTGGCTGAAGATTCGCCGTCAGAGAATATAGGAGGCAACTCATAAATGGGTTCCCAGTTTTTCAAGTCATTAGAATATTGGAAAAGCCATTCCTGTTTTTTCTTGCCGGTCGTACTCAGAGAAAATGAGCCGTCATCAAAAGTGAATTGGATTTGATTTTCATCGGCGAGGCTGATGAGGGGAAGTAACATCAGTGAAATGAATAGATGCTTCATTCCACATACTATATAGTTTCTACATGAATGTATCATTACGCATGTCAATTATGAGTAATGGCTAATCATGCTGAATGCCGATCCGGTTGATCAGTTTCAGGTATGAATCTTTTTAACTTTAGTGATTTTAAGAAGGGGTAATTTACAGGGAAGGGAACTTCACCCATTTCTCTTCACTGGCGCTGCTTTTTACCGAGGTTTCAATGAATGCGAGGCCAGCGACCCCGTCAGTTGCATCAGGAAAATCATATCCACCTTCGGGCGCATCATTTCCCTCAATCTTATCGGCAATTGCTTTGGCTGCGGCAAGGTAAATGTTGGCGAAAGCTTCAATGAAACCTTCAGGGTGAGCGAACGGTGTTCTGCTATTATTGGAAGCTGCCTCTCCAAGATAGTCATTGCCTCTTCTGTAAGTTTTCCTAGGCGCGTTTGCATACTTAACGATCAGTTCATTCGGGTCTTCTTGATGCCATTCTAAGGAAGCCTTGGTTCCATAGACGCGAATATTTAGAGCATTTTCGTCTCCGTTTGAAATCTGTGATGCGTATATGATTCCTTTTGCTCCTCCCTCGAATCGAATCAGATTGTTTCCGTCATCGTCCAGTTCGCGTCCCGGAATGAAGGCTGTCAGCTCTGAGCATATTTCCTCAACTTCGAGCCCAGTAATGTAACGGACAAGATTATGTGCATGAGTGCCGATGTCACCCATGCAATTTGATGATCCGGCAATTGCAGGGTCCGATCTCCAGTTAGATATTTGTCCCTGACCCTCACCCTCAACGTCTCCGACCGCATATCCCTGAGGATATTCGGCGACAATTTTCAGGATCCTTCCCAGTTCCCCATCATTAACCATGCGGCGCGCCTCCTTGACCATAGGATATCCAGTATAATTGTGGGTCAGGCAGAATACCTGCCCAGTCTCATTGACAATGTCCCGTAAGGCTCGTGCCTCTTCTAGTGTTCTTGTCATGGGTTTATCACAGATGACATTGAATCCTGCTTCAAGAAATGTTTTGGCTACATCAAAGTGCAAATGATTTTGAACCACTATCGAAACGAAATCGATCTTATCTTCTCTGGCAGATTCTTTTTCTGCCATTTCTTGATAGCTTTCATATACTCGGTCCGGATCCAAGAAGAAATCTTCTCCTGAAAGTTTGGATTTTTCTGGTGAGGAAGAAAATGCTCCTGCGACGAGTTCAATTTTCCCATCAAGATTGGCTGCCATTCTGTGAACGGCTCCAATGAATGCGCCTCGGCCTCCGCCGACCATTCCCATACGTAATTTACGGTTCATATTTTTTCTTTCTACTAAATGATAATGATAAGGGTTATTAGATTATGTAATTTTTTATTAACATGAGACAGGTTCTCCAGTCTCTGCTGATTGATAAGCGGCATCAATGATTTGCATTAAAATGAGGGCCTGTTCTGGAGTATTTAGTGGTTCTTCCTTGCCTTCAATTGCAAGAATGAAATTGGAAGCTGACCTGATCCTGCCCATGTCTTCGCACTCTTCGACTTCTATACTGGAATCGACTCTCTCAGCACCGTTCTGAGAGTATATCTCACACGAGTCGATGGCCGTTTCATCGAGTCCGTCTTCACCAAATAGGCGTTCGACTTTGCCTCCAGACTTCGTTCCCTGAAAGACTACTGAGACTTCTTCTCTATCTATCATTTCAGCCCAACTGATTTGGAAGCTGCACACTTGACCAGTTTCAAATCTCACGAAACCGTGTGAAGCGGCCTCTACGTCTGTAGTCCCTTCATCATTGTCCGGAAGTCCCCACGGCCCCTTAAAACTTTTGTCGGTAATGAAATCATCAAAGGTCTGAGCCATGACGTGAGAAGGTTTTGGGTAACCCATGAAATACATTGCCAGATCAAGCATGTGAAGCAGATCGATGAGAGGACCTCCTCCGGACAGAGCCTTAGTCGTGAACCATCCGCCAAAGCCTGGAATTCCTGTTCTCCTGCACCACTTGGCCTGAGAAGAATTAATGGTTCCGATTTCACCGGCATTGATTTTTTCCATAATCGCGTAGGACTCTGGTCTGGCGCGGTTATTGAAATTGAACATCAGTTTCTTGCCAGCTTCATTAGCGGCACCGATCATTTCATTAACTTCAGCAGCATTAAGCGCCGGAGGCTTCTCACAAAAAACGTGCTTTCCTGCTTCTAGTGATTGAATAGCTAGAGGTGCATGAAATTTATTTGGAACGATGATGCTGACTGCGTCGAGTCCTTCAAGTGCTAACATTTCTGCCACATCACTAAACACATGAGGTATTTCATTTTCTCCTGCTATTTGTTTAGCCGCATCTTCGTTGAGGTCAGCGATGGCTGTTATTTCAGCTCCGGCCTGCTTGAAACCCTGAATGTGATAGCTGACCATTCCGCCAGCTCCTATGATACCTACTTTAGTTGCCATATTGAATTGATAATTTGTGTTTGGGGTTGGGATTTTATACGGCCTTTCGCCGGATGGAAGAGATTTTTTTCTTATAGTGAAATTCCGAATTGGCGAGCCAATGAATGAATGAAAATGTGGTGCTTTTTGGGCGCTTGATTTAGCCAGTTTTTAAGGTATTCCGGGAACGAGATGTCTTCTTTTGCTTTTCCTTTGTTGATATATAGGACCGAAGGCCAATGCTCCGGATTCGTTTCAAATGCGATGAGAAGAGATCCTGCAATTTTGCCGTTCATGGGTCTATTAACTGCATCCTTTTCAAACTTTTCTGAATGCATGGAATAATAATCTGCCAAAGAAAGTCCTTCAGGAAGCGCATGCTGAGTTTCAAGATTCTTTACGTAATCTCGGATGAACGCAGAATAGGATTTCCAGTTTGGATAAGGAGGGGCTATTTTCCAAGTCTTTGCCATTGATCGGAGGGCGAACATTGAAGCCATTTCACAAAGTGATTCTTCAAACCATAGATTTCTTCTACTTCCATTTCGGAAACGGCAAAGGATGTGGCAGAACTCATGAGCTATTTGATAAGAGTACTGGCACCAGTAACGGTCTCCGGTATTAATTTTCACAATGATCTCTCCTCGGAGATTTCTCTGAAATAATGTAATGGGGCCGCTCTTGTCGCGGATGACGCGTATAGGTTCATTTTCTTTGAGTGGTGCAAAGTGTTCATGAATTGAGTCGCAGGCCGAATATAGTACAGCTTCAATGTCATTGGGTGAACCGTTTCCCCAACCTTCCTTGTCCAATCGGATCTGGTAGGCTCTTCCGTTTTCATCGCAATGAGCCGGTTCTGAAATTATCAGGAATGGAGCTAAAAGAATGAGATGTCGTATTTTCATGGTCCTTTTGATCGAGTCTTTAGTGATTTTTGGTTATAATCTTTTCCTTTATCACTTTCAGAGCAGGACCTGATCCAGTCCTCAAGTCTTGTGCGGAGTTCCTTTACTTTATCATTATTTCTGAGAGCTATATTATTTTTCTCATAGGGATCTTTTAGTAGATCGTATAATTCCAATGAGTCGCCGATCTTATTACTTTTCTTTCTTTTTTTGGAAATGAGTTTGTAGCGGTGAGTGACAAAGGATACCATCGTGCCGCTTTGAAATCCTAAGTCATTTTGGCGGACCTTTGTTTTTCCTTGTATTGCCGAACTAAGATTGATTCCATCAGTCGGTCTATTGTCAGGCATTTTAATGTTAAGTGCGGCTAGTATTGTGGGCAGGTAGTCTACCGTGCTTGCAGGGAAATCGGTAGAAGTTTTAGGTTTCACCTTCGATGGCCATTCTAAGAGACCCGGTACCCGGACGCCACCTTCATAGAGGCTACGTTTTCTTCCTCTGAAGCCTCCTGTTTTACCGGGAGAGGATTCATTGCCCTCAGGTCCATTATCTGAACAGAACCAGAGCATTGTATTTTCGGCAACTCCTGACTCTTTGAGGGCTTCGCGTAATCTTCCTATCTGTTCATCCATTGCGGTGATGCAACCGTAATAATGTTGTTTGTATTTAGATGCTCCTTCATAGAGAGCAGTGTATTGAGGGCCGGCCACGACAGGTAAGTGTGGAGTGTGAAACCATATCACTGAGAAGAATGGTCTTTCTGACTTTACGGAAGATTGCAGGAAGGGAATTGCTCGGTCCATAATGACTTTGGAATTGGCCCCCCTTAAGTTTTTAGTTACTTCATTGCCTCTCTGGTCCCAGTAACGGGTCCCGTAATGTTTCATTTTTTCAGTCCTATTCTCTGGATCCCACCAGAGTCTGCGACTTGCGCCATTAGTGAAATCTTTTGGAACCCACATAGGGTCCCAAGTCGGAACCTTAGATTCTGTTGAAAAGCAAACTTCGAATCCATTTTCCTGGGGAGGAGAGAAGTGCTTGACCCCCTTGGGGCCGCCCCTATTCGCATCGGTCAATGTTTTAGTTAACGTTCCCAAATGCCATTTCCCAAAGTGACCGGTCCTGTAGCCTTTCTCATGAAGAATTTCGGCTAACGTTAATTCTTCAGGTTTCATGTGACCAGTATTAGCAGAATAGATTCCATAACGGAAGGGGTGCCTACCTGTGATGGCGCTGCCCCTAGTAGGAGAACAGACAGGTGCCGCGGCATAGAACCGATTAAATTTAATTCCTGAATCTGCCATTTTGTCTAGGTTCGGAGTCTGGATGATTTGATTGCCGTTGAATCCAACGTCTCCCCATCCAAGATCATCACACATTATTAATATGATGTTTGGGGCCTGAACCTTTTCTGCAGAGGCGCTCATTGAACTGCAAATCATCAGGAGGCTGAATAGTGTTCTCATAAGGATCTGATCATTTTCAAGGACCCGCATATCGTCTTTTTTTGTTAGTGAGTCCGATTCCGGGATTGAAGGTGTTGGTGGGATCTAAATCTTCATAGAATTTCCTCAAGTTGTCATCAGCCTTGTACATGTGGCCGACGTTATGCTCGGCTGGGTACTTCGCACCCTTTGCATCGAGACGTTTAAGTAATTTGGCTTTGACCTCTTTAAGATCGGTGCCTTTTTTGAAAATATAGTCATGGTGGAAAACGTGACACATGAAATGTCCATAATATAGAGACAGATCGAGGTCCTTCTCAATTTCTGGAGGTAGATTTTCGACCCAGTCGGAATCGTTCCCAAGTAATGCGATGTCAAGTGCCAGGACCTCCTCCGTTTTGCGTTGGTGCAGGTTCTGGTATCTTATTGCAGCACCTGCCGCAGCAAAGCGGTGCAGTAGGGACGCTTCTTGTTCCTGTTCGGTACATTCAAAGAACCCAACATTTTCTGACTGACCCCATTCTTCCTTAAGATATTCACGTGCTTCATCAATGCCTTCATCACTCATACATAGGATAAGGTAGTGTTCATATTGGTTCCTATAATCGAGCAGTCTTTTAGGTATGTGCTGAGGAAAAACTTTGCTCAGATAGTAAAGGAATTGATCGGGTAAATATTTTGGAAGAAAAGGAATTTTATTGAAGAGGTATTCGAGATTGGATTTGATGGCATAGAGCTTGGGCAGGCGATTCGTGCCAATGTGTTTAATGGATAAGAATACATCTTTCCCATATTTTTTGGCCGTATCAAAAATACTTCTATTCATGTATTCGCACATTTCTGGAAGCTCTTTAAAGTTGCTCAGAATATGTGTACGCAGAGCGCTAAAGTGATTGGTGTCGTTAGTTCCCAAATAGAATACCTTTTTCTTTTCAGGTAATGGATACGTGTCGACTCGAACAGCGAATGCTGCGACTTTTCCGGCACTGCCGCTCACTTCATAGAGTCTGCTGGGATCGGCATTATAACGGTTAGGAACTTCGGCGCCTGTGTCACGGATGCGGTTCTGGTATTCATGGTCAGAGGCTGCTTTGTCCATGCCCCCGAGGTCAGCGATAGGGATGTCTCCTCTTTCCAGACGACTGAAGATTTCCTCGGGCGTTTCTCCAAGGTTCTTGATTCCGAGGTGATCCACTAATTTTAATTTTCCGTCATCGTCTACTTGAGCAAAGAGCGACAGTTCCGAGTAAGAAGAGCCCCGCTTGCACAGGGCGCCTCCCGCATTGTTGGCGATTCCGCCGACGATCGTTGCTCCAATTGTTGTTGAGCCAATGACGGAGTGAGGGGCTCGGTTGATTTCTTTTAGTTCTTGCTCCAGTTCATGTAGTGTTGAGCCGGGCAGAGCGATGACTTGTTTGCCTCCGTCCAGCAGTATGATCTTTTTTATCCGTGTAACGTTAATGATCACAACTTTCCGATCGTAATCGAATCCGCTCGGGCTGGATCCTTCTGTGAGGCCGGTCTTTGTGGCCTGAATTATAATGGCGCAGTCAGCTTCAACGCATGCATTGAGAGATTGCCAGAAATCGAGTAAAGAATTAGGAAAAATTACGGCGACAGCTTCGCCAAAACCTGATCGAAATCCGCTACGATAATAAGCGGTCCGAGACTCTGCAGTCATTAAGCCTTTTTTGCCTACAATGTTTCTGAGTTTATCTGTAAGTTCTTTTAGTGCCATTTTCTATCTCAACCTAAAGTCAGTACATGATCTCTGAAGGCCTCTACTCTGGGAAGAATGGGGAGGCTCCTGGAGTCTTGGAGTGTCCTTATTATCATTCAAAAGGATAATAATCTTAGGACAAGACGACCCAAAGTGGAAGCTTACATTTAGTTTTAGCTTAGTCCCATTATCCAGAGCCCGAATACAATTACTGGAGGTATAGAGATGATAGAGATGAGGGTTGTTATAATGACAATCCGTACTGCAGTTTCAGTGTCTCCTCCATACTGCTTGGTAAGAATTATTGGGAATACCGCTGCTGGCATTGCAGCCTGGATGACGAGTATTTTTTTTAGTTCGGGTGAGATCGGAGAGTACTTGGCATATAACAATATGAGTGATGGTAAAATGATCATCCTCAATCCTACTGCGAGGATCGCTTCTGGGGTCTTGCTTTGCTTCGCTTTTGTTTTATCTGAATCATGAAGAAGGTCATAGATTGTGGCTCCTATCAGAAGGAGGCTAAGAGGTATGGCGCAATCACCAAGCATCTTTGAGGTGCCTTCAAGTTTTGAGTGAAGCCAATTACCTGCTCCTAATGAGTTGGCAATTAAGCAGGCCAGAGTCGTTATGAGTGGTGTGTTAAGGAGTCTTTTCCAGCCGCCATTTTGATTGCCGCTGAGCATCATGACTCCTGCTGTCCATAGAGCAATTTCAACGCCTATCGAATGCATTAGCAGAACGCCAATGGTGCCGACACTAGTTTCAGGAAAGAGTGCATATATTATTGGGATTGGAATGAATCCGTAATTCTGTAATCCGGTCGTGACAGCGAAGGCGCGGCGCTGTTTGTTTGTTGATTTAAGGAATGATGATAAGTAGAAACAGATTCCAATGCTCAGGATTAAGAAAAAGAAACCGGTCCCAGTTGCTGTTGCAATCGTTGATGCATCCGTCAGTTTGGGGTTTCCGAGGATATGGTTGATGATGAAGGCGGGGAACAGAAGATTCAGAGTGAGCTTGACTAATGAATTATCAGATTCTTTGGATAAGACCTTCAGGCGCCGGCAACCGTAGCCACTTGCTATGATAATAAAGACAGGGGCGCAGGCCGTGAAAATCGTAAAATAACTGAGCAAGACGCTTGGATTTTGTTATTTCTTTTTCTAAAAATTATTCGTCCTCAGGAACGTTCCATTCCAGAAATCCAGCAGACTCTAGTCGGTTACGTAGTTCATCTACAATTCCAGGAGATGGAGTCTTCAGTGGTAGCCGGTGAGGGCCACAATCAAAACCGGCAATGGCCATAGCGACTTTCAGTCCTGGCATCCCTGCAGTGCTTATGATTGCACGAATCAACTCGGCTGACTTTGCTTGATACATCTGCGCTGATTCTCTTTTCCCTGACTCGAATTCAGAAATGATTTTGTTGTATAGGGGTGCAAGGAAATTATAAGTTGATCCGACCGCACCGTCTGCGCCCATGGCCAGTCCAGCCAGTAACATTTCATCTGCTCCATAGAGCATATTGTATTTTCCGTCCTTATATTTTTTGCATTCCACAAAGGTTGATAATTCAGTCGCCGAGTATTTAATTCCTACTAGGCTCGGGAGATCTTTTTCGGCGGCTTTGAGAAGTTCAAGCATGTCGAACTCGACACTGTTCATTCGAGGTATGTGATAGTAGTAAAAAGGAATTTCAGGAGCGTGGGAAGTGATTGCTGCTAGATGATCGATGAGACCGTTGAGGCTAGAAGGTTTAAAATAAGAAGTGGGGACTGCCGAGATGCAATCGGCTCCGATGTCTGCGGCATGAGTGGCGAGTGAGCCGGCAGTTTGTAGTGATTCGTGTCCAACATGAATAATGGTTTTAATGCTATGAGCTTTAGCTTCTTTGGCATACGAGTCGGCAACGATGATTCGTTCTTCTTCGGTGAGTGAAGGGCCTTCGCCAGTCGTGCCGTTAATGAACAGTGCATTGATAGAGCATTTTGCATGATGCTCTACGATCCTTGGGACTGGATCGAGGTTAAGTTGTCCATCCTGATCAAATGGAGTGAAAGTTGCTGCTATCAGGCCCTTAAGAGGTTCGAAATCTTTATTATTTTCCATCATTAGAATGCCATTTAAGGCGCTTTATCTATTATTGCTAGGAACTCTACAAAATATAGCATTTTTGTTTAATTAGATAACAATTATTGAAGTTCGACCATGGTCTGATTTACTTTTAACTGATCCTATGAAGATTTTAATCATCTATTTTCTTAACGCTTTACTGTTTTCAAGCTTATCTCAGGCCAATGATTGGCCAAGGTTCCGGGGCCCGACTGAGGACGGACATGCAAAGGTAAAATCTATTCCACTGAAGTGGAGTGCAACTGAGAACGTGAAGTGGAAAGTTCCGGTACCTGGCAAAGGATGGTCCTCGCCAGTCTTGTCAGATGGAAGAGTTTATCTAACTACTGCATATGCCCAGGGTGATAATCAGGACGCTGCGGGAGTGAAGAGAGAATTGAGAGTTCTTTGCTTTGATGCTGAAAATGGTAAAACTGTTTGGGATGCTAAAGTCTTTGACCAGAAAGCATCTTCAAGGCCCATTCACCAAAAAAATTCTCATGCTAGTCCGACTCCCATCATTGAGAATGGTAAAGTGTATGTGCACTTCGGGCACATGGGAACTGCATGCCTTGATCTTAAAGGTGAAATAGTCTGGGCCAATAAAGAGTTGGGCTATAATCCGGTTCATGGTAATGGCGGAACGCCGATCGTTGTTGGTGATCTTCTGATCTTTAGTGCTGATGCTGGGACGGATCCTTTCATCGTTGCGTTGTACAAGAAGAATGGGAAAGTGGCTTGGAAAAAACCTAGGTCTGAGACTCCTCAATCAAGGAAGTTTTCATTCAGCACGCCCACATTGATTAATATGGGAGGACGGTCTCAAATCATTAGTCCTGCTAGTGGTGCCGTTTTTTCCTATGATCCAAAAACGGGAGAGGAACTGTGGAGTGTTAATTATGGGGGCTGGTCCGTGATCCCTAAACCTGGGGTTTATAAGAATATGATTTTTGTAGGGACTGGATACGAGAGAGCGCACTTACTTGGAATCAGGATCGATGAGAAATCCAAAGGTAATGTTACTGATTCTCACATTGAGTGGGAGATTACCAAGCGTGCGCCGAATACACCTTCCTTCATGATAGTCGATGACCTCTTGTATTTCATTTCAGATGGTGGAATTGCAACTTGCGTTGATCCTATGACCGGGGAAGTGATATGGCAAGAGCGTGCGGCTGGCCCAATGTCTGCTTCGCCAGTCCATTCGAACGGCAAGATTTATTTTCTGGACGAGCAGGGGAAGAGTACTGTCATAAGGGCAGGCAGGAAATTTGAAGTTTTGGCAACGAACTCTATCAATGAAAGGACACTAGCGTCATACGCGATCGGAGAAGGGGCCATCTATATTCGTTCCCTCAATAATTTATATCGGATCGGAAAATGAAGAAGGTCCTGAGCAAGTAGAATAGAATTAATAAATTGGAGAAATGGACATCATTGAGGATGCATATAAGAACTTATCGACGCGTCGTCATCTCCTGAGATCGGGATCAGCTGGCATAGGCTCAATTGCATTGAATTCGATGTTGGCTCCTGAGGCCCTAGCCTCACAGGTTTCGGAGCAGGCGTCGCATTTTGCTCCGAAGGCTAAGCGGATTATTTTTCTCTTTATGAACGGTGCCCCTGCTCAGCAGGACCTTTTTGATTATAAACCTAAATTGGACGAGTTTCATGGTAAGGAGCTGTTCAAGAAATACGATGAAAAGTCGAAGTCCTGGAGCAAGGAGGGATTTGTAAAGAAGAATCAAAGGTTAACCGGGATGACTGCTGGACAGTCATCTTTCCAGGTCGCGCGATCGAATTTTAAATTTAAACAGCACGGAAGGAGCGGAGCATGGTTGAGCGAGCTTTTACCCCATACAGCATCGGTCGCTGACGATATTTGTTTTGTGAAATCAATGCATACTGAGGCGATCAATCATGATCCTGGTGTGACATTTTTCCAGACCGGTCATCAGCAACCCGGGAGGCCAAGTTTTGGAGCATGGATGAGTTATGGCTTAGGCACTGAGAATAAAGATCTTCCTGCTTTCTGTGTTCTCATTTCTAATGGGACTGGGCGGCCCGGGAGTCAGCCCGTGTACAGTAAGTTGTGGAGTAGTGGTTTTTTACCGAGCCTTCATCAGGGAGTTCAATTCCGTGGAGGAAAAACTCCAGTCCTCTATTTGAACAGTCAGCCCGGTGAAAGTGTGGAAGCGAGGAGAAGGATGGTTAACCGGATGGAGTCTCTCAACAAGTTGCAGCTAGAAGCTTTTGGAGATCAGGAAATTGCAACGCGCATTGCTCAATACGAGATGGCATTCCGCATGCAGATGTCTGTTCCTGAAGCGACGAGCATTAGCAATGAGCCGCAATCGATACTAGATCTTTATGGGCCCGAATGTCAGACGCCTGGAAAATTTGCGGCGAATGCATTGTTGGCTCGGCGCCTGGCAGAGCGTGGAGTACGATTCATTCAACTATATCATCGTGGATGGGACCAGCACGGGGGCCTCATTGGTGCCTTACCGAAGCAGTGCAAGGACACGGACCAGGCCTGCGCTGCACTCGTCACTGACTTGAAGCAGCGAGGCATGCTCGATGAGACCCTAGTCATATGGGGAGGTGAATTTGGTCGGACCACTTATAGCCAGGGAGGAGCAGGCAAGGCAGCCAATGGTAGGGATCATCATCCCAGATGCTTCACTTACTGGATGGCAGGTGGCGGTATCAGGGCCGGAATGACATACGGTGAAACTGATCATGTCGGGTACAATATAGCAAAGGACCCTGTTCACGTTCATGATTTTCAGGCCACTGTCATGCACTTAATGGGCCTTGATCATGAGCAGCTCGTGTTTAAATATCAAGGGCGCCGGTTCCGGCTCACGGACGTCCATGGTGAAGTTATTGAACCTATCGTTTCATGATGAAAGGGTTCGCTGTTGTTGTCTTAATGGTTTCGTTGATGGGGTTTGGGTCAGCCGTTTCATTTAATGATCAGATCCGACCAATCTTAGCGGACCGTTGTTTTGCGTGTCATGGGCCGGACTCTGCGGCTCGTAAGGCCGGGCTTCGGCTTGACCGTGAAGAGTTTGCTAAGGCCGCCTTGGCAGAGACTGGTAATGTGCCTATCGTTGCAGGCCATGCGAATAAGAGTGAAATTTTTAAGCGAATCACGTCCAATGATCCTGATGAGGTCATGCCTCCTCAGGATGCTAAATCCGAACTGACACCAAAAGAGATTCAATTAATTGGGGAGTGGATCACAGGAGGAGCGAAATGGGAGCGTCATTGGGCATTCATGTCACCGCAAAAACCATCCTTTCCTGAGGTTAATGATAAGTCTTGGGCAATAAATGGCATTGATTATTTTATTTTATCTAAACTCGAAAGTTTAGAATTAAAGCCTTCGGATCGCGTAGGGAAAGAACAGCTCTTGCGTAGGGCCAGTCTTGATCTTACTGGGCTTCCTCCTACCATTACTGACCTTGAGAATTTCATTAAGGATAATTCGAACGATGCTTTCGAGGATGCCGTTGATCGGTTATTAGCTTCTCCG
>SHBV01000041.1 GCA_004211885.1 Verrucomicrobiaceae bacterium | reverse complement strand
CACGATCCTGTCACCATCATCCTCAAGAATTGAAGTTGCCCTGAAAGAATCAGTATCAATGGTATCCACAAAGACAAGATCATCACCGTCTTTGGCAAATTCCCATTTCAAGTCCCATAACTGAAGCCCCATTTTCTCGACCATGACCCTAACTGCCCAGCCCCCAAGAATGGCTAATTTGCCGAGCTCAGCGAAGGTCTCTCCGTCGAGCCCTGACATGTTATGAGCTTCTTGCTTCGTCACTGCTCGATCTTCAGGTTCATATTTGCTGGTAAAGTCAACGATCGGAGTCGTCAGATACTCCCAAGCCGTGAGCGGACCATTGGCCCCAAGTTCCAACTCAAATTTTGTTTTATCCGAATCCGAAAGTTTTAAGTACTTCCTAAAAACAGAACTTCCACTCGTGATGCCGAACCTGACGATGCATTCGAGAGGAACAACGTTACGGTCCAAATTATTGAACTTGCTGTAATCGTAAAAAGAATGCTTTAGAAACTTATCTTGATCAGGCTTTTCTATTTTGAACCTTCGAACAATGTTCAACGCGCTCTCATTATCAGGGAGTCCATCATGCGACACTTCGCCAGTCTTTGCATCAACCATGCCACAATGGTGCGTGACTCCACCGGCTGATGTTAACTTATCTATGGTCCCCTCCAATAATATTTCTTTTATCTTCGGATCTAAGCCTTCAGCTGAATTGACAGCCTCACGAACTTCTTGCCAGGTCTCTGGCTTTGATAGGTTCGTGTAGAGAACATGCCTAAAGACGGCCCTCGCTACATCACTACCATCAATTGCAAAGATTGTTCCTACATCAAAAACTGATCCCCCTGCAGTCGTTTCCGTGACCATATAATCTGGCTCATCAGGAATAGCGTATAATTTCTGAACTGAACCCTCGTAAAATGGTTCATTCATGCTCTCTAAGGAGACTTGACGAATTGCTTCTTGGTAATTACCCATCTCAAGTTTAATTTGTTATTTTATATTTTGTATGAGCCGAGATTTAGCAACCAGAAATGATATGTCACGCAAAATATTCAAGATATCTTAAATTAATAAAAAATGTGGCAAAACAGCACTAATTAACGTGAATTTTTATAAAATTGCTCGATCTCTTCTATTCAGGCTCGATGCCGAAAGGGCTCACCACCTTACGCTGAGCGGCCTGCGCATGGCTCAGAGACTAGGAATTGCCTCTTTTATGAGGTCCAATGCCCCACAAGAACCAGTCAAAGTAATGGGTCTTAGCTTTCCTAACCGGGTCGGACTCGCTGCCGGACTCGATAAGTCAGGCGACTGCATTGCAGGTTTCGGCTCAATGGGCTTTGGCTTTGTCGAAGTAGGAACGATCACTCCTCTCGCTCAAGACGGGAACCCAAAGCCAAGACTATTCCGCATTCGTGAGCACCAGGCAATCATCAACCGCATGGGTTTCAATAACCCTGGAATAGAAACCGCGCTGAAAAATATACAAAAATCGCGAAAAGGATTCGATGGCATACTCGGAATAAATATAGGAAAAAATAAAATCACTCCAAACGAAAATGCACTAGATGATTATGTCCACTGTTTCAGAAAGTCTTATGGTCATGCGGACTACATAGCAGTAAACATTTCATCCCCTAACACTTCTGGCCTACGTGAACTACAGACTCCAAAGTTCGCTCGAGAGCTCCTGTCTCCACTCATGAAGGAAAAGGAGAAACTCAAAGAAGAAACGGGAAAGAATGTTCCCGTCGCCGTAAAAATTGACCCAGACATGGGCAATGACCAAATCAAAGATCTTAGTGACCTGTTCAACGAACTGCAAATAGACGCAGTCATCGCAACGAACACTACCGTATCACGAATGAGCATTAGTGATCACCGATTGTCCAATGAAAAGGGAGGACTGAGCGGAGCTCCTCTAAACGAAAGAAGTAACGAAGTGATTGCTGAACTCCATGCAGAACTTAAGGACAAAATTCCCATCATCGGAGTTGGAGGAATCAATTCGAAAAAGGACGCAGAAGAAAAGCTCTCCGCCGGAGCATCTCTGATACAAATCTACACGGGTCTAATTTATCAGGGCCCGTCCCTGATAAAGCAGCTCGTTAGAATGGAAAAATAGGAAAGACATCCTATTAATACAGCTGATCAGTCAACGAGACTCACCTTCTTATCGTCAGGAAAGTTCTCGGGAACAGGGATCGTAACTTTTCCCGTCACTGCCCATTCACATGACCTTGCTACGAGAGTCAGAAATCCAACACATTTCATGGCCGGCATATTCTTAGCGTTACCTCCAACATGACCAAGGACATTAGTGACTGCTACTCCCTTACCGACAGGAATGGTCCAAAGCATAGGCTCGTGAACGCCGGTCCCGCCCTTCTTATTATCCGAAAAGGCCGTCGCTAAAATCTCCATGTCCTTAGCTGGTCCTCTTTGTCCATGATAAAGCTCATCTTTTCCATGAAGCCATTCCTTGGGAATGCCCTTAGTGATTGGGTGCGTAGAGTCGCGCATCTGAACAATATATTCGTGCTGAGGACCATGACCGGCACCTCGTCCCTTCCCCACTTCAATTTTGAGAAGCTTGCCAACTTCATCCAAGTACAATCGAGCACCGTCCTTATTGCCTCTCCATAGAAGGCCAGTGGCCTCCTCAAAACCGATCCATCCCTTATGCGCATTATTAGCGGCATGCACATTCACTAGTGCCCCCCCATCATTAAGAAATTCCTCAAAGGATTTACGAACTGACTCGGGCTCCCACTTCGCTCCATTATAATTACTAAGGACCACATCACATTTACTGAAATCTGGATTAAAGGAATTCCAATCCTCTGCCTTGGCTCCGTTCGGGGGAGTCGTCGCGACACTGACCTCGAACTTACCAGTCCCCTCAAGTTGCTTCTGTAGAAATGGCGTTGTGTCCTTCCAATTATGATTATTTCTTCCATCAATGATGAGGACCCGGATCTTGTCACCGGCCCCGGACTTAGAGATTCCAATGCCTACGGCTCCAAGAAGAGCGATGATGGCGATAAATAGAGGTAATATTCGTTTAGTCATTAGAATTAATAACTTATAGAGCCACGCCGACACTGAAAAGCCAAAAAATTAGTCGGTACTGTTTTGGCAAAACTCAATCCAGTACCCGTCAGGATCCTCGCAATATATCTGAAAGGCCCCGTCAGGACGCACTTGCCTAGGCGTATGTGGAATTCCCTTCTCAGCAAGATAGGATTCTGCCTCGTCCATGGATTTTACGCCCAAAGCATAGTGATTTCCCCGTGAAGATGAATTCACTTCATCTTTCCTTCCAGCAATTAAATGAAGTTCCTGAAACTCACCGAGCCTGTACCATTCCCCAGGAAAATCAAAATCGGGTCTCTTTATCTTTTCGAGCCCAAGCAAATCTCCATAAAATTTTCTACTCTGATCCAAATCGGACACATGAAGGGCAATATGATTAAGATCTTCTGTATTCATCTTATAATTTACTTATTAATTTCAAACACATTTAAAGGCTCAGCCCCTGACCATCAGGCTTACTTTGCTTCCGAATTTCCGGCTTGAGACTGAACACTAACCCGTTCCCCTCACCAAAAGAAATGCTCGGTAATGAAGTGTCTACGATTTTAATGCTTCGATCCACAACTATCCATTCTCTGTTCTTATTTAACTTCCATGAAAAAGAGCCTAGAGGATCAGAGTGCCTATAACTAATGACATGACCTAAGAGTCCAAGTGCCTTCCAACTTGCCCGATCAATAGAAATCGAATCGGTCAATAATGGGGAAATTAAATTCCAACGATCATTAGGATTAAAATAAAAATTTCCCGCGACCACGACTGACTCACCTAATTTGCGACACTCACTAAGTAGCCAATCTACCATCTCCCTTCTTTCCCTTGAACTTCTACCAGCTACTGGCTCACAGCTCACGAACCTGATCACCTTATTGTCCTTTACAATACCCAATAAAGTTATCCCGTAATTGGGCGACGTTAAATATTCCAGTCGACCCTCAACCTTACTAATAATTGATGTGGAGTTATTCTCATCCGGGACATCATTAGCGGACCAGTCCTTCCCAAGTTCGGACACAACAGTACTCAGATATTCGTTAGAATTAAGACCTTGCAAAAGCACAACATCAAGATCCAAGGATCCTATGACCTTGGCCAATCTACTTGGATCCTTCATGCCATCTTTTTTCATAATGCCTGATCCACGGAGATTCAAAGTGAGAACTCTCATAATGTCCCCCCTCTCATGAAGTATATCATCCTTCTCTAACGCTGCGGGGGCCTTTTCTAATGCCGGGACAGTAAAGAGTTTAAAGCTTGAAATAAAGAACAAGGACCCTACTAGCAAGATAGACATTAAACCAAATCTCTGGTCACGGGGCTTGGTCCAGTAAACGCAAATAAAAAACATTGTTGGCGCAAGCGTGAGTCCGATCCCCAGGCCCCTCGATTTGAAAAGCACACCCAAGAGGCAGGTAAATCCTACACTAGCAATTAATATACCCATGAACCTGAAAATGCGGGGCAATGTTCGAGCATGAAGACCGAGCCTATTGCATAGTGATCCGCCAATCAAAGAAGACAACAACACGATGGCCCAAGAAACGCAAGCAGTGGAGCATCCCAAAAGGATCCAAAAAGTAAATTCAACGAATGCATTTGATGACAATATTCCGAGAACGACCCCAACGACAAGACCAGCCACAAGGGCAAGCCAATGCCTCGGACCAGCCCTCATTGAATGGCGAAGCTCTTCATCAAGATCGCCGAAGTATTGATCAGATTCCATCTGATCAATCATTCAACTGGAAATTGCATGAGACTGCAACAACTCCGTAGCTGAATATCATAATTTTTCGTACGTTCCCTCGTCTCTTTTTTCCAAAACGGTGAATCCGGCAGACTTAGCGTCGGAAACTGAAAGTGGCTTTGTTATTTTGGGAGTGCTTATTGAGGAGATTAATTTCAGGACCGGATTCTTACATATCGGGCACGCAGTTAGAGGTGCCCTGTCAATGGGACGCCTCAACTCAAAACCGTCCGAACAGACCTTACACCCTTTGCTCTGATCTTCAGATATGTATTCATAAATTGGCATCTTAATTTGTGAGTAGAGCCGAACGGTGATCGGACGTTATTTTATGAGATAAGCTTAACCTTTTAAAGCTCCAGTGAAAACAACAACTTCCGCTCGTTACCTTCGACTAGGCAGTTACCAACTCGATTTGGTAACTCCGGGCAATTGACCCTTAGATGCCAGTTCACGAAAAGTGATTCTGGACATTTTGAAACGACGAAGGAATCCATGACGACGACCAGTCACCTCACAACGGTTAACGACCCTGCAAGGACTCGCATTGCGAGGAAGCATGGACAAACCTATGTAGTCTCCTTTTTCCTTAAGCTCAGCACGTTTCTGGGCATATTTTGCCACAGCTCTTTGCTTTTTCTTATTGCGTTCTATCCAGCTTTTCTTAGCCATAGGGGGGGGAATACCTATCCATATTGGTGCCAAATGCAAGTAAGAAATAACATAGACTCGGTAATGTCCATGCTTTCAGCCTTGAAGAAAGGCCTAGTAGGAGCCATTATTTAATAATGTCTGACGTCGAAGAACTACTTAATCAAGGCCTCCTTTCACAAGAAAATGGAGTAAGTGCCGAAACTAGAGCCCTCCTGACAAGCGAAAGCTTTTCAGAAGTCGTTAATTATAAAGAAGATACGCTTATTGTTACACAGGGAGGCGAGCCTGACGCTCTTTACTTCACTATTTCTGGTGTCTTTCATGCCATCAGCCATGCAAATGAACAGGCTCCTCAGAGACTACTAGGAAGAATCGAGCCCGGAGAATTTATTGGAGAAGTGACATTGTTCGACTCCGAAAGTAAGGCCAGCGCTTCAGTCAAAGCCATGAGAAACGCCTCAGCACTGAGAGTCACACCCGAATCATTCGAAGCCTTCTGCAAGAGTCATCCGGCTCAGGCCCTGGAATTTGTATCCTCACTCGCAAAAGGACTAGCGGGTCGACTCAGGGCCGCGAATGAGAAAGTCCTTTAAAGTTAGTACTCTCAAAACATCATAAAAAAGAGATGTTTTTCCCTGAACAAATAGAACTATTACAAAGCAGCGGCAATCTCGGAGCCGGGCTGCAGATCCTGTTCGCCCTGATCATCGCTCATGTTCTCTTCGATTATCCTTTGCAGGGAGATTTTCTCGCAAAATATAAGAACCGTCATTCTGAAGGCGGTGAAACGACAACGACTGGTCTCTGGATTCACTGCCTAACGGCCCATTCTTTGATGCATTCCGGCGCCGTTTGGGCAATTACCGGATCTTTTATCATTGGACTCATTGAGCTGGTCCTTCATTGGATCATCGATTTTGTTAAATGCGAAGGAATCACCAACATTCATACTGACCAGGCACTGCATATATTATGCAGGATCGGTTATGTGATCGCATTGGCTCAACTAAATTAATAAAAACACTCAATTCTCTTTCATAAATTATAGCCAAAAGAGTCACAAAGATTTCCTATGAAACTGAGCTCAATTATCTACTTAAAATTGGCAATTGCCTCCATCATTTGCATTTCCTGCTCGAAGGATAAACCTGCCAGCTCAGCAAAGAATGAAACCAATAAAGATACCGTCAAAGCAGCCCCTCCAGGAGCCATTATCGATGAGAAGATCCCTGAAGAATTTCCCTACAAAGACCTGGAATATGATAAGGGCCTTTTCACGAAGGACGGCAAAGGTTTCACCGGAGCAGCAGTCCAGCACCATGCGAACGGCAAATTAAAGAGCCGTTACCAGTTCGTGGACGGGATGTTAGACGGAATCATTGAGGAATGGTGGGACAATGGACAACGTAGCACTTATAAACAATACAAAGAAAACATGCGCCACGGAATCACAACGTATTGGGACGAAAAGGGAGTCCCAACTAAGCAGGTCCTGTACAAAGATGATGAAGAGGTCGAAGAAAAGGTAGGAGATCAAATTCCTAAGGATCTAGGCATATAACAAGACTAGATGGTCCTTCAATTAATCGGTTTGAACTTGCGGCACAAATATTTTCAACCATCCTATAATTTAATGAAGGTAATCTTAAGCTGTCTATTGATCCTTAGCTGCATAGGGACCAAAAACTTGAAAGCCATTGAAACTTCGTCTGCCAAAAAACCCAGCCACGCAGTCTTCGAAAAGAAAGTCCCTGAATCTCCTAGTGATCTCATTGCAATCGAAGAGCAGGTCCGGTCCGTTCTAGAAAACTCAAAAGCGGCAACTGTGTGCATACAAGGGAACGGGTCTGGGAGCGGAGTCATCATTTCAGAGGACGGGCTCGTCCTCACAGCGGGTCACGTGAGCGGTGAGCCTGGAAAGAAAATTCATGTCGTTTTACAGGACGGCACAAAGCTCAAAGCTGAAGCACTGGGCCGCTCTGCTGCCGCAGATTCAGGTCTAATAAGAATCACTCAAAAAGGAAAGTATCCTTTCGTCGATGTTGCTCCACCAGCGACTGTCTATAAAGGTGACTGGATCTTTGCTGTCGGCCATCCTGGTGGCTTTGACAAGGACCGGGGCCTCGTTCTGAGAGTAGGCAGAGTCATCCACAGAAGCACGGACACCATTCAAACTGACTGTAAATTAATAGGCGGTGACTCGGGAGGCCCTCTATTTGACATGCTCGGCCGCGTCGTCGGCATTCATAGCCGTGTTTCCAAGAAAAACGAACAGAACTTCCACGTCACTGTGAGAGCCTTTAAGCGAGACTGGGACCGTATGCTTGCCAGCAAAATAGTAACCATAGATGATTCTTTTGCCAAGATTCAGAGAAAAGGCGGTTTCCTGGGCATCAAAAGAATATCACACCCTAAGGGAATTCTAATTACCGGCGTCATCGGTAACTCCCCCGCTGCCTCTGCAAAGTTAAGGCCAGGCGATATCATTACCCACATCGATGAAGAAAAAATTGATAGCCTGAACTTATTTCGATACTTAATAAATCAGCACGGTCCTGGTGAAAAAGTCATCCTCAAAACAATCAAGCGTTGGGAAGGTGGCGATGATAAAATTGAAGTGACTCTCGGGAACCGAGATGAATTCATTCCACCTAAAAAGGCACAAGTCCCTCCAGAAGGTTAATCACAAATGAAGCGACAAGTTAAAATGAGAGTAGCCGCACTGCTTCTTCCCTTTTTAGTCACTTCAAAAGTCTATGGTCAGGACTTTCTTGATGAGTTGCCTTCGAGCCGAAGACTAAACGGCAAGTCAACGGTCCTAGCATTTGGTGAGGCAGGAAACTCTGCTAAAGATTCGACACTGACAGTTCTAAGTAATGGCAAAGCCATTGCTCTAGCGACGGTAATGGACACAGAAGGCTATGTCGTCACAAAGGCCAGTGAATTGGAAGGAATGGAAGACTTATCTGCTCTCTCTTCGACCGGCAATGAAATAAATATAGATTTGATAAGTTCAGATCAGAAAACGGATCTTGCTCTGATGAAAGTTGCCCCTGATACAGGGACACCAGTCCGTTGGGCTGACCCCGACAATACTCGGCAAGGGACTTGGGTAGGTTCTATGAACCATGAAGCCGAAACCCTTATGATAGGAGTCATTTCAGCGAAGCGAAGGAAAATCGAAGGCAGGTCAGGGGTCCTGGGAGTCCTATTAGATCCTAATGATGACCCTAAGGAACTTGGAGTTGCTGTCATGCAATTCGGACCGAATAGCCCGGCAAAGAAAGAAGGGATCCGAGAAGGAGACCTAGTGATCCGTGTCGAGGATAAGGAAATTAAATCGCGGAAAGACATCTCTGAGGAGATAAAAAAATTCGCACCTACTGAAGAGGTACGACTGAAAATTCTTAGAGGAGAAGAAGGAATCCCTTTCAAAGTGACCTTGAACTACATGTCCAATGTATTTGATATGCTTGATAGGAACCAACGCATGAGTGGGCTCACTTCAAAACGAAAGGCAGGATTCTCTGATGTCCTTCAACATGAAATACCACTCAGCCCAATGGCCATGGGTGGACCATTAATGAACCTCAAAGGTTTAGCGATTGGCGTAAATATCGCACGCTCAGACAGAGTCACTACATTTGCACTTCCCTCATCATTAGTGAAAGAAACTGCCGAAAAACTAAAAGCTCAAAACCAAGTCAATAATTAAAGACTGTGCACATAAGAGACATCATTGAAGAAGGAAAACCTACCATCTCATTTGAATTCTTCCCACCGAAGACTCAGCAGTCATCTCAAGCACTTTTCCAATGCATAAAAGAACTTGAAGAACTGAACCCCTCATTCGTCAGCATCACTTATGGAGCAGGAGGTTCAACGAGAGAACTGACGCACGAACTGGTAATACGAATCAAGAATTCAACATCACTGATTCCGGTCCCGCACCTGACCTGCGTCAACCATACCGAAGAGGACATATTCTCAATACTAGAAAGGTATGCCAAACATGAAATCTCCAATGTCCTTGCCCTTAGAGGTGATGATCCTGCAGAAGACGCTTCTCATGACAGGTCATTAGACTCTTTTGAGTACGCTTCCGAACTAGTTAAGTACATTCAAAAATTCAAAGAGTCCGGGCATTGCAAAGATCAGAGAGGATTTGGAATAGGAGTTGCAGGATTTCCCGAAGGGCACCCAGAAACACCGAACAGGATCCTGGAAATGGATTATCTCAAACAAAAAACAGATTCGGGAGCCGACTACATCTGCACTCAGCTCTTCTTCGATAATCATGACTTTTATGACTTTCAAGAACGTTGCCGATTATCAGGCATCAACGTCCCCATCATTGCTGGCATCATGCCAGTCACCTCGGCCAAAGGATTGCTCAGGATGGCCGAACTCGCGGCTGGTGCCCGAATCCCTGGCAAGCTACTCAAAGCCATCGATCGTTGCAACGGTGACGCCGAATCAATCAAACGAGTGGGAATTCAATACGCCACTGAACAGTGCTCTGACCTGTTAAATAATAGTGTCGATGGGATCCATTTCTATACACTCAATAAGAGCGATGCTACGAAGGGAATCTTTGAGTCCTTAGGTCTTCAACGCTAAAAATACACACGAGGCACTCATAAAATGGACTCACCACTAGTCGGCGCCATCGAAGCAGGAGGCACAAAATTCGTTTGTGCCATTGGACATGGTCCCGATGACATCGAAGAGACAAGATTCCCCACTACTTGCCCAGAAAAAACAATAGCAAGGTCCATCGAATTTTTTAATGAAGCGCAGGAACGCAAAGGAAAACTGAATGCCATTGGAATTGGAACCTTTGGCCCCGCTGACGTTAATCCAGAATCATCTACTTTCGGCCACATAAAAAATACACCAAAGGCCAACTGGTCAAATACGGACCTGGCCTCGCCAATAAAAGCAGCTCTAAACGACATTCCTCTGGCCTTCGAAACGGACGTCAATGCAGCTGCATGGGGCGAAAGAAAATGGGGCGCCGCCAATGACCTAAATGATTTCATCTACATTACTGTCGGAACAGGGATCGGCGGAGGGGCCGTATCAAACGGAAAAATTGTGCATGGGATTTCTCACCCAGAAATGGGACACCTAAGAATTAACAAAGACGTCTCCATTGACCCGTTCGCGGGCTGCTGTCCATTTCATGGTGACTGCCTAGAAGGATTAGCGAGCGGGACCGCATTACAACAGCGCTGGTCTCAGGACCCGTCAGAGTTACCGGCCGATCATCCCGCGTGGGAACTTGAATCATCCTACCTAGCTGATGCAATAATCAATATAACACTCATTCTGTCCCCCGAACGATTCATCCTTGGTGGAGGAGTAATGGACCAGGATCACCTCTTCCCAATGATTCGAGAACGTGTCATTTCGCGTTTGGCCCAATACATCGACGTTCCAGAAACTGAAAAATTTATTGTTCCACCAGGACTAGGAGCACAGGCAGGCGTCCTAGGATCATTGGCATTGGCGCAGGACATGCTCACATAAATTCACACCACTGACTCTGAACTCGTATCTATTTTTCGCATTAGTAATGCTGGCCGGACAATTCACTCCGGGTCCAGACTTTCTTCTTGTCGTTAAAGTCTCACTCAATCACGGAAAGAAATCAGGTATATTCACTTCGCTCGGCATCACGATCGGCTTAATCGTCCATTGTGCCATTGCGATTGCAGGGCTTGCTTTTCTTTTCAACAGTTCACAACCTATAGGTGAGACAATTAAATATGCAGGATCAATTTATCTAGCATACCTCTCTTTTAGGCTCTTTTATTCAACTAAAAAACGTTCATCATTGGGCTCATTTGAGAAGAATCAGACTCCCAAAAGCTTAAGCAATGGCCGTGCCTTCTTGCAGGGATTCCTAACAAATTTATTGAATCCTAAGGTTGTCATTTTTATCTCGGCAATGCTCAGCGGATTCATTAGTCCAGAATCTTCACTCCATGTCAAATTGGCTTATGCAACAATCATCATTGTCCAAGGATTCGTATTTTGGGCCCTATTTGCCGTGACTTTGCAAGCCACTCCCATACGCAAGACCTTTCTAGCCAATCAAAAACCTTTTAACATCACCTTTGCCGTTCTCCTCTTAGCAGTGGCCGTGAGGACAATTTATAGCGGCTAGCAAAAATTATTCTATCAGATCAAGGTTATCAAGAAGGAGCCCAGGACTATTTCTCCTGCCCTTGTCAGATGTGCCCTGAATTTTATTTGTTTTGATTCTCTTCAATAGTCTGATCCTGCGGCCCTGAGTCACTTTTGAATCTTCTCTTAGTCCGACTAATTCAAGATCGCAAATGAGAGTCTGACCTCCCTGAACCTGAGCCAGCCCCTCATCTCCATAGGCCAGGTGAGGAGGCAAGAAGAGTCTCCACTCAGAGCCTACGCTCATCCTAATTAGGGCCTCTTTCCACCCCTCAATGACTTCTTCCATTCGGAACTCCGTGAGCTCATTATTGTTAGGGGAATGATCGAGCAGAGCCCCTTCAATTGTCTTCATCTTGTACCTCACACTTACAATATCATTCATGCCCGGGAACGGCCCATTCCCTTCCTGAATAACGGACGATTGCATGCCGCTGCGGTGCTTCCTCACTCCCTTCACTAGAGCATTTTGCTTTAAGAAAGAAATTCCTCTCATTGATCTGGCCTCATAGGAGTCCTCTTCAAGGCCATCGGTCCAGAAAATGGGCTGCTCTTTTAATTGCTCAGTTTCGTTTTTGTTTTTTAACGAGTAGCAAGAACAGATAACGAAAGTAAACGAATAGCAGATGAAAGGTAGAAGGGGCTGAAAGGGACTGCGTTGAACTTTCACTTGATGCACGAAAGTAAGCGAATCTGACCCTTTCTCAAATCCTGCTCATTCTCGAAATCGAAACACTTGTAAGTGATTGAACCTCAAATTTTTAAAAACTTTTCGGAGAAAAATTGCAAATTCGACACTTTCATTATTGAGAATTCTCAATTCGCACGCTACTCTCCAAAATAAATCTAAGATATCTTCATTATTTATTCTTATTGAATATCAACTACTGAGACACTCAACCACGAAAAAACATGGCCAAAATAGTAATTATTGATGACGAACCGTCAATCCTTCAACTAATGACTAAACTGTGTAGCGGGCTTGGTCATGAAGTCTTTTCTCTAACGACAGGATCAGAGGGGCTTCAAACAATCAGTAAAGAATCGCCAGATCTGCTCATAGTTGATCTGAAAATCGGCGACATGAATGGAATAGAGATCATTGAGCAATGTTCTAAAAATCATCCAGGAATGCCAATCATCATGGTCACTGGGTTCGGAAGCGTTGAGACTGCTGTCGAAGCTATGCGACAAGGTGCTTTTGATTATCTGACCAAACCATTTGAACTGGATGATCTGCAAAGGACACTGAACCGAGCACTCAAGATTTCCTCGTCCAAAGAATCCACCAAAACTAATGAAGCGAAAGCCGCCAAGATCAACCCGAAGAGACAACTCATCGGCAATAGCCCTGAAGTTAAGGAAATTCTTCGAGTCGTTGAAAAAATCGCCAACAATGATAGCCCTGCCCTACTAGAAGGAGAGTACGGATCAGGAAAACAAATAGTCGCTCGAGCCATACATGATCGTAGCCGCCGTTGCGATGAGCCTTTTAAAATTCTTCACTGCTCAGCCCTTCCCGAGGACCTCCTCGAAGCAGAACTGTTCGGTGGGGACGGAAGAGAGACGATATTCACAAGGGCCCACGGTGGGACCGTCGTATTGGAGGAAATTAATGTCCTTCCTGTGAGACTACAGTCTCAACTTAATAGTTTCCTCGATGAGCTCGGTAACCTCAAGTTACATGGGTCCGGTAATGAGGGCCCTGACTTCCGACTAATTGCCACATCAACTGAACGTTTAGAGGAGTGGGTCGATGAGAGAAAGTTCCGTGAAGATCTCTATTATCGGATATCAGTCATCCCTATCATGGTCCCTCCACTAAGGAAGCGGAAAGAAGACATTGAATTACTTGCAAACCATTTCCTTGAGAACTACTCCAATCTTACCGGTTCTAAGAGAAAGGAAATTGACAAGTTTGCTATGAAGTTTCTGACAAACTACAAGTGGCCTCACAATGTTGGAGAGTTACAGAATGCGATACAGAGAGCTTGCGCATTATCAGAGGATAAGAGGATCAGACCCACTGACCTTCCACCCAAAATTACAAATAAGGTGGAAATTAATGATGATGAAAATGAAGCCATCAAACATCAACTACCTATAGGGTCGAAATTATCCGACTACATCAAGAAGCAAGAAAAGGTATTCATACGAGAGACTCTAAAATACAATAACGGTTCAAGAGAAAGGACCGCAGGAATGCTCGGAGTCAGTATCGCGACCCTTTATAGGAAAATGGGCCTCAAAGTCGAACGAGACAAAATGCTTAATTCATAGTTCTAATTCACCGCTCAAGAGAACTAGTTTAAATCCTAAATTCCCAAATTTTTCTTAGGAAAAATATGAGAAGGAGAAGAATTCACAAAGAATAGAGGCAGCTCGGTTAGATCATTGCGAGATCCCCCAAAAAAAACTCGCGCAGACTTGTCTATCCGAACTGCCTCTATTCAGCTCTGTGTGCCCCTCTATTGCGGACCCTTTAGAAATATCATTTTGGCAAATTTAGAGCAAGACCATTTTTAGTGGTAAAGAAGTCCCACTAAAATATGTGATTCGTTCATTATAAACGCTAAACGAATGGATAAATTGCCCTAAAACTGACCAATCATTATCAATTTAGAGGTGAGAAAATGGCTGAAATAATTGAAGGGGAAAATAAGAATTTCATTGATTCCCATCATGCTCATAGAATTTTGGTGCCGACGGCGGGACTCGAACCCGCACTTGAACGATTTTAAGTCGTTTGCCTCTACCAATTGGGCTACGTCGGCTTTGATTTCTACAAAAGCGGAATAATTTCTTTATTCAACGATTAAGAATCTCTGTCATGAATAGCGTTATAAACACTCTCAGGGTTTAATATTAATGGCAAATCAACTAATGAAAGCGATTTTCTATACTGCCTCACTGCCTTTCTTACTGCCTGATAAACGCTCATGGATAGGCAATAAGATACTGAGGATGAAAACCTTACTAAGTTTTCGCCATGATCCATTAAATCAAATCTCAAATCATCAGGCACTATCCTAGAACCTAAAAGAAGAGAATCGCTGAGGCCCAGACCAGTACCTTCAGTGCTGAGGAAAAAATAATTCCTCAGACCATCCAGGAACGAAGCGCTCATCTCTGAGGTCTGTAGGGCAGAGCTAAGTCCGTTCGTAGACAATTGCAGGACATCGATTCGGATCAGAAAAACTTCTCCAGTGAACGCATCTACCTGAGCCTCGGCAACGGCTACTCCAAAAGAATAGCCTGGTGTAACTTCTACCAGTCCTGACTCATTCTCATGAACAGTCTTAGTCAACTCATCTACCTTAACAGGAACAGCCGCGATGCCCCGCTTATAGTGAGAAGTGGACTCATTGAATTGATTAATTTGCTCTTGCCTTTCCTTGTACGATGAATCCTCAATGAGGCTATTCCACGCTTCGCTAATGACTTCATACCCAGCACGAAACTTCTCATTGTCTTGATTTTCATCATTCATAAAATGGCTGAAATTCATTTTTCTAAGAGAATGAATCGATCCATTAATACGCGAATTGATGTCTGCTACTATTTCCTCAGAAATAAATACACCAAGGGCAAGCCCATCCTTACTCGAAATGAGACTCGGGGTCCTGTTCGTTTTACATAAGGAACAGGATACCCGGACCTGAGGACATGAGAAAACATTATCAAAGTGACTCATTAATGAGTCCCTGAAAGAATCGCTCATACCAGCAGCTGAGCCTGAATCCACATCCACATTACAATCTATCGATTTAATCCTTCCCGAGGAGTCGTGACTAAAATGAACCCTAGCCTGGACCTGCCCCGAACGTGAACTGAGCATTTCTTTTGGTACATTGGAGGGCCTAAATCGAACCAGCTTTCCAGTCTTGAATGAACACAGAGCCGCGAGTCCAGCACAGATGGAAAGTTGTGAGAACCTCCCATCATTACACCCAATTGATCTTTCGCAATTGACCTCAACTTGTTCCTCATTGAGCCCCACCAAAGAAGCAATGCTATTTGTAAGAACTAACGAATCGCAGGAACCCTCGATAGAGACACTGATCCCACCCGAGTCGACAACGTTCGCCTCTACACTTCCTAATTCCTGCAGGCAAACATGATCCAAAAACACAAAACTCCTGTCAATTTCTTCTAATCCATCAGGTTCACCTAGGAATTGTCCTTCATGAAACAATTCCTGAGGATCCGAATGAAAAGAACTCAATTTAAGAGCCTCTTCAATTTCAAGGACTGGCGGATTAGGTTTATAGTCGACACGCACCAGATCCGCAGCGGCCTGAGCAATCGAAGCTCTTTCTGCCACAACAACTGCCACCAAATGACCTATGAAAGCGGCTTCATCCTGCGCAAATAAGGGAATGTCTCCAAGATCACCAATTGCATTATTCTTCCCATTAACATCGGCCCAAGTGAGGACAGAATGAACTCCCTTGAGTTGAGTCGCCTCTTCAATGTCTATAGAACTAATGCGAGCAGACTCGAACGGCGAAATCACGAATGCCATTTCAAGTGAGTGCTTCAATTTTTCCCGGGTCTGCGACATTTTCTATTTATTTTTTCTTACAGTCAGTTCAGATTCCAGGTCAATGAATTGATATGTACTTGGGCCCTCACTCAATTCTCCAAGATGCTCATTAATGAACTTTAATAGGAGGTTCTGTATTAATACTTTTTGAAAATCCTCTACCAGATCGAGTGATGTTCCTATGCCTTCCCCCGAACTGATCACGGAGCTGACCTGTTTCTCCAAATCACTTGTCCAAGGCCTTCCCTTGATGAGCTTTTCTGCACTCTCGAATCTCATAGGCAGGCCAGAACCTACATCGAACCATATACTAGAATCAGAAACTTTATTTTTTGAGTCCAATTCAACTAGGAATGATGCCCTAATGATCGAGTCTTTTTCATATGGGCCCTTCAGGACCTGGTAATGGGAAGTGATCGTCTCTGAATCCTTTATCTCAGGAACTATCATTGCGCTGATAAGCTCCTGTTCGCCCACTCCAGATAAAGTTTCTACATATAATAGTTCTTCTAAACTCATCCTCCTTCGATCATCCAAGCCATCAATGATAACATCAGCTCCTAACGATAATAGGACTGTGAGAATCCCCGAACTCGACCCAGAGCTGTTAAATTCCTCCCACACCATGTACCGGTTAACGAAATGAGTGTCTCTAAAACTCTTACAAAAATCATCTATTAAGGAAAACTGAGTCTTTAGCCTATCAGTAAATGAACGCAAAGAAACGCAAGCCCCTATGTTCCAATGACCATCTTCAAAAATTATTTCGCGTAACTCATCAATGCTTTCGAGAGAAATAAAAACCGTATCATCCGGGTCCAATGACTGGTCCTCTCCAAACAATTCACTGCCGACAAAACAAGAGCCTCGGCGAAGGACACGAAGCCTAATAGCTTCGAGGACCGTTCCGGGCCGATAAAAAAGCTCTCCCTCAGAGCTCTTATAAGCGAATTTTTTGAGTCTCTCGATAGAAGAAGGGACCGTCAATATATGCTTTGTCGAAACCTTCAAGCCCGATTCATTTTTCCTAAGAGTAGCCGACAAATGGTCAGTAAATAAACTGTACCCTTGACCGTCATCGAGACCTTCAAGGCCAACACTGATCGTCCTACTCAGTGAAATCTCCTGGTCCTTTGAACTGTCTCTGATTGCCTTAAATTTCACCCATAAGGAACTCTCGTTAGGATCTTCGACACGAGGATCAATCACTACAAGCTCACGCGCCGCCATTGATATGAGACTCGTTCGAGAAGGTTTTATTAGACGGTGAACTGGACCGGCGCAGGCATTAAAATCGATAAGAAAAAATAGCAACCCTACATGACCTCGATGAACGTAACCATCGCTGAGCTCAATGGACTGATTTTTAAGAAAGTCAGCGAGGCTCATCTTTAATGGAGTCCCTTCAGCTTTATAACTGATCCCATTAATGGTTAATTGAAAATCTTCCTGCATTCAGATCATCTAAATTTGCAAGTCTATCTACTTCAATACAAGACTCAAGCCATCTCCCTAAAATTAAGAGCTGTCCGAGCTCTTATCCTCAAAGAGCCTAAGAAATATTTCCTCCAGAGCAGCAGAATTCTCTCCTTCTCGCAATTCATCAAGGGTCCCGAGGGCCACTAATTTTCCCTGATCAATGATCCCAATCCGGTCCGCGAGCTCTTCTGCCACATTGAGCAGGTGCGTCGACATTAGGACCGTGACTCCTTGATCACTGCGTGCTCGAAGCTCCTCCTTCACGGCACGCGCATGCAATGGATCAAGACCAACCATCGGTTCATCAATCACAAACACTTTCGGATCATGCACCAAAGCTGAAGCAATTGCCAAACGTTGTCGGGTACCATGGCTAAGCTCTTCGATGGGAGAATGAGCAAAGGAGTTAAGATCAAACTTTTGGAACAAATCGACAGTATTGTCATTGAGTTTCGAACGATCGACCTCATAAAGGTCACCAATGAACTTCATAAATTCTACAGATGTTAATTTATCATAGAACACTGCAACGTCAGGAACATATCCCATGATGGACTTGGCATCGAGCGGGTCTGTCTCTATATCATAGCCCCCTACACTGACCGAACCTGAGTCAGGCCCGAGCAGCCCCGTGAGCGCCTTAATAGTGGTCGTCTTCCCTGCCCCGTTCGGCCCAAGAAAAGCAAATAACTCTCCTTCCTTCACTTTAAGGTTCAGGCCATCCACGGCCACGTAATCACCATAGAGGACAGTTAAATCTTGAATACTTATCATTGGGAGGTTTTTAAATACTGCGAATGAGAAAGAGTTTCTGAAAGGACCTGATAACCTAGGGCCGTTGACATTTCTAGAAATTCTCCAGCCTCACTGAAAGTTAACTTTATTTGCCCTGAACCGGGCAGCTCAAATCTGAGGAAATATACCGAGGAACGGCGACCAGCAATGTTCGCTTTTCCCCACCTCGCATCGATCGGCAAGCTCGAGGCCTGATTGCTTTGCGGAGACATCCGTAAAACCTCAAAGAGTAACTTCATCTGTGCTATTTCCTCATTCTCCGGATCCTTGTTCGAATCGGCGAGGATCTCACCGTCCTGGATCAGCAAGTAATGGAATTCGAAATTTTGTGGGTTAATATCAATCGATAATGTCATTTCAGGTTCTTTGAATTTCACAGTCAAACCGATCTTCTCAATTGACCTTGAAGGTGCAGGACCAAGGTCCAAGGAGCCTTTCCACTTGAGATCCTGCTTCTGAAATTCCGGTGAATCGGCCTGACTATTAGCAATGAACCTTATCTTGGCCCTCTCATTAGATTCGCCGTGCCTTCGTGAAGTGACCATCACGTCACCGACCAGAGTACGGCCACGATAAACGAACGCGTGGGTCACCTCTTCATTTTCAAGAAAAAGATCAAGCACATGAGAAGGGTCAACGCTCGGGAGTCGTTCATATTCCGGGAAATACACACTTCTAACGAGCCAGGTAGTCATGACGCCACAGAAAACAAACACTCCAACAGTGAATAACCGAAAAATCATAATCAATTCTTATATAGCTTTGACATTTTAAAATTCAATAACGACAATCATCTAGGAAATAATTAATGTCATTTGTTATTATATTGGCACTAGCGGGAATCATTTTTATCTCACTCGAAGTGATATTACCGGGAATGATCATGGGAATCTTGGGTGTGATTTTATGTTTTTCCTCTATTGCTACAGTATTCACTACTGACGAACTGCCTCCGGCCTTTCTCGGGTTCGGAGGAAGGTTCATGCTATCGACTATCATTTTACTGGTCACTCTCCTCTCAATAGGGATATGGCTCAAATATTTCGATAAGTTTCCATGGGCAAATAGACTAGTCCTAAAGTCCTCGAGTAGCGGAAAAATCGAAAGTACTGAAAATAAAGAAATAATAGGCAGTACCGGACAGGCAATTTCTGATCTAAAGCCGACCGGAAACGTCAAAATCGAAGGGCTCCCAGAGACGTCCTACGTGATCGCCGAGAACGGATTCATCGAGGCCGGATCGGCCATCAAAATAATTCAAGTCGACGGCAGGACAGTGACTGTGCGCCAAATAACAACTTAATAATATAAATCCTCTAAAAAAAGAAAAATGAATCAACTCATTACTGCAAACTTACTAGAATCAGCAAACATAAAGCTGATAATTGGCGGGATCGCTCTCGTGATTATCCTTGTGCTTGTTGCCATCTTCGGAAGCTTCTTCAAGATATGGCTCAGGGCCAAAGTCTCAGGGGCGCCTGTCGGTTTTCTTACCTTGATCGCAATGGCATTAAGAGGAATCCCAAATGCAAAAATCATTGATGCCCGGATCGCCGCCTTCAAGGCAGGGCTCAACTATTCGACTGATAATCTTGAAGCTCATCTATTAGCTGGCGGAAGTGTCGATGAAGTGGTCCTTTCATTAATCGCCGCTGACAAGGCCGGCATTTCACTCGATTGGGACCGGGCCTGCGCCATTGATCTTGCCGTTAAAGGGACAGGAAAGACGGTCCTCGAAGCGGTCCGAACGAGCATTAATCCAGCAGTCATCGACTGCCCAAATCCAAGTTCCGGCAAAGACAAGATCGAGGCCGTGGCTAGGGACGGAATCTCGTTGAGGGTCAGGGCCCGTGTCACTGTGAGGACTAACTTGGATAGGTTCGTGGGAGGAGCCACTGAAGAAACTGTCATTGCCCGTGTCGGTGAAGGGATCGTGACCTCAATAGGATCAGCCGAATCCCACAAGAAAGTCCTGGAGAACCCGGACGACATTTCCAAAGTGGTCCTTGAAGGTGGCGTTGACGCATCGACCGCTTTCGAAATCCTTTCTATCGACATTGCTGATGTTGATGTGGGAGAAAATATCGGAGCCAAACTCCAGACCGAGCAGGCCGAGGCAGACAAGGAAGTCGCTCAGGCCAAGGCCGAGGTACGCCGCGCAGCGGCCGTCGCAAATGAACAGGAAATGCAGGCCAAGACTCAAGAACAACGGGCTAAGGTCGTAGAAGCGGAAGCGGAAATCCCTATGGCCATCGCCGAATCGTTCCGTACAGGCAACCTCGGCATCATGGACTATACGAAGTACAAGAACCTGATCTCTGACACGATGATGAGGGAATCAATTGCCGGAGAAGGGGGTCAGAACGCAGGAGAGGATCCTAGCGTCTAATCATTCCTAACCAAGGAACTATAAAGAATCACTGACATGGGAGACGGAGACGGAGGACAGGGCCTATTGATTATTGCGATAATTGTTATCACTTTTATCAATTGGCTCTCGCAGACTCTCAAGGAAAAGGCCGCCAAGAAGAACGGGCAAATCCTTGATGAATCCCATGAAAAGGTAAACCTAGTCAACGAAGAGGCCCAGCAAAGTCAGAATCGGGAAATTAGCGAATCCCCTGCACCACAAGGTCCTGGAGCCGAGATGGGAATCCGTGAATTCTTGGCCGCGATGTCGGGGGCCGAGTCCCCCGAACAGCCTCGGCCAGTTCCTGTAATCACTCAAGACCAGCAAGGACAGGAACAGGAACCTGTTCAGGAAATCCAAAGCGTCACAGAAGTTTTTGACTGGGAACCTGAACAGGAACAGAAACCTGAAGTCAGTGAACTTTATGATCTGGAAGCTGAACTTCCCAAACCAATCAGATCAGTTGAAAATGTCAGTAAAATACATCCTATTATATTAAAATTACGCCGCGAAGGCGGCGCTAGGGAGGCCATCATATTTTCCGAAATTCTCGGAAAACCCAAAGCTCTTAGGAATCAGTAAAAGACAACAACTTTATGCAAAAGAGCACGCACTATTGTCCTTGCATGGACAAGAAGCTCATTGACCTCATCTTGCTCATATTATTAGCACTAATAATCACCCATCATTCCTCTTATGGAGAAGAGCCCGAGCCTATCCAAATTAGGATCGATCCGACTGGAGACACGAATGGCATTTTTAAATCAAATGAACTGCTGAGCATCAATGTTCATCTTGAAAACAGAGCAAAAGAACAACTCGAAACTGTTCTGACCTGCTCACTCACTACTGATGAGGATGATCCTATCCACTCAATGCAGCAGAATCATGATCTTCAGCCCAGTAGCAAACTGACCCGCACGATCAAATTCAAAGTGAAGGACCCGGGATTCTACAAGGTCATTGTCAAGTGTGCCTGGGAGGAAGGAAGCACCGATCAAATCATGCAGATCGGCTATGGCCCCGAAAAGATACGGCCTCAACTCACTAAAGAGCCCGACTTCGATCGTTTTTGGCAGAAAAACGCGACGGCTCTGAGAGACGTCGACCCACAGTTCGAATTGATCGACTGCCCCGAAAAGAGCACTCCCTCATTACGAGTCTATGAAGTTAAAATGCGCAGCCTCGGAGGAACAAGGATCAGAGGATGGTACGAAGTCCCAAATAAAGAGGGACCATTTCCCGCTGCCCTCAGGTTACCGGGATATGGGCAGAACATGAGACCAGTTGGAATCTTCAAGGACATTGCCTTGCTTTCCCTCAATCCTAGGGGCCACGGGAACAGCCAGGAAGACATTAAGGCCGAACCCAAAAACTACTGGATACGCGGGCTCGATGATAAGAGCCTCTATTATTACCGGGGAGCTTACATGGACTGTGTCCGTGGAATCGATTTTCTCTGTTCGCGTGAAGAGATAAATAAAAAGAAAATTGCCGTGTTCGGAGGGAGTCAGGGAGGCGGACTGAGCTTCGCCACGGCAGCCCTTGACCAACGCGTGAGTCTCTGCGCCCCGGTCGTTCCTTTCCTCGCTCACTGGAAAAAATACTTTAAGACATCGGACTGGCCCGAGATGAACGAATGGGTCGAATCCAAAAAAGAACGGACCTGGGAAAGGACACTCAAGACCCTCAGTTACTTTGATTCCATGAATTTAGCGACTCGGATACAGTGCCCCGTCTTCATGGGAGTCGGCCTTCAGGACCCGGTCTGTCCACCGGCCACAAACTTTGCCGCATTAAATCATACCAAAGGACAAAAAAAATATCAGGTCTATGCCCGTGCCGGACATTCGCTTGGGGCCACTCACCAGGAACGGGTCCGAGACTGGATCAGGGAAAATTTCAAACCTTGAGAAAGGCCTGCGGCTTTCAGGATTTCCTATTACTCGTCATAAAACGCCCAACAGTGACGCCTAGGAAAGTCACAATAATGGCAGGCCCCCACTGCTGAGCCACAACCAATGCCATAACAATAATTGCAAAGACTGTCATGCAACCACATAAACCATCACTAGTTTGAATGCCTGAACTTGATCGCTTATCTCTCCTGACTCGAATCCCCGCCTTCACTGGCGGATCCTGCTTGAGATCACCACTGAAATGACTCAGATAGGGCGTGACCACAAATTCTTCAGATTTTAGATAATTTTTTGCCTTCTTGAGAGCCTCTTCAGGTGAAATTTTTTCTCTCTGGACTGGGGCCCCTCCTCTCCACTTCTCATAGGTTCCATGGCCGTTCCCATCATCAAAGAGATACTGAATGAACTCTTTATAGCCTAACTTTTCAGAACCAGTGATGAGGACCCAGCATTCATTTGCTTCTGACAAAGACTGAACCACCTCATCAATAGTTTCAGAAGACATTTCCACCGAAGGACCCCAGTCCACTTCGACTTTCCGACCCAGTTTGCTAGGGCCCTTGAATGGACGCTCAGCTCCAAACTCATTAGCCTCCAGAAGTTCTTTAATTTTGTCACTGGCCTCTTCAGGACTAATGATTAATTTTTCTTTCCATGTCTTACCTTTCCAATGCCAATAAGAATGGTCCCTCTTCGCAGCCTCATCCTCATTGACAGAAAGTTTTCGCCGGGAATAGCTAACAAATTCCCTGCGCCATGAATGCCGTGATCCTGGTTTAAATACCCAATAATTCTCGGCACCTTTGAGCTCCTCAATGACTGAACTTATCGATTCTTGAGAGAACTCCTTCACAGTACCATCAATTTCAAGAGTGCATCTCTTACCATTGATCCCGGTTTGCCTCCTGGCCGGAACTTTAACTGCTTCTTGAGTTGTTTGTTCAGGTTCAGGTTCAGGTTCGAAATCAGAAACAGCCTCAACTAAAGGCTCATGTGATTCAGGGTCCGGTTCTTTTTCTGTCTCAGTCACTGCCTCATTCTTAGATGCAACTCCTGCCGTGCTCTGGGTCAGTGATCCGGTAAAGACGGCACGCTGGTACAGAGCATCAAATTCCACAAAATTCACTCCAGACTCAAAGACCTCACCTGCAGAAAAGGCCTCTACTATCTTATCCTCGGCTGGCCGAAAGAGGACCGTAACATCAATCTCTTCTCCTTCAGGCTTACAAGTGACTGTGTATCCACTATTGAATGACGGATCATGCCTCAGACTGAACGTTCTGGTCGACGAGACAAATGAAAATTTGGCAGTGAAATAATCGCCAACGAATGGCTGAATCGTCTGGGCCCCAGCAGATCCCAGCATCCGATCCTCTTTGATCTTTTTCAGTGCCTCAATTAATCCCTTCATCGAAATTAATATTAATAAATTAGGTCAGTCCAAGCAACTCTCTAATCAATCAACCTTAGGTAAATCCGGCAATTCAATAAAATGGCCCTTCGCTTTGACTACCTGTAAAGGGGTAATTAAATCAAGGCCTTGCCGCGGCGTAGCATCACTTTCAAAACCCGCAAAATAAAGCAAGGTCACTACAACGGTCGAACAAATGTACTCGTCCCCAAAATCGTTTATTTGCTCAGGCTTAAGATTTTCATTCCAAAGTGAAAACATGCCCGAATAATCATAGCCGAAGAAATGCCCTGCCTTTTCCTGACAACGGATCACTCCTTCCCTGATGCGATCTTTATCAACCCGGTCCCACTTATCGAGCCTCCACGAATCCCAGTTGTGCGTGCGCAATGTTTCAATGTCCTCATCAAGGTTCGCCCCTATCTGGCCCTGACTCGTAAAGAGAGCTTTCCTTCCTGGGACCTTCGGATCATCAACGACTATCGCAAGGTGACCATATTTAAATAGACGGTAACCTAACACGGTCGCTTTGCCCTCAGCAAAGAGTTCGCGTCTCGCGCTCCACTTCTCCTTTCGATAGCCGATAACGTCACCGACTCTGATGTCATTGACTATTCTTGACCATTCCTCATCCGAGATCTCTGTGTGTTTAGGGAACGAACCAAAAAGAGCAAAGGTCGTGACCACAATGAAAGCGCCCAAGCTTAGCCAAAATGTTCTCGACCATGGCCTTCTCCGAGACGTTACTTTCTTTCTTGCCCAGAGGACCCACGCCGATAAGACCATTATCGCTAACGAGCTTAAGGTAAGAATATCGATGAGAAAAAGAGACTTCTCCCCATCAAAAGAGTTCACTTGAGAAAATGCTCCAACGTTCTCAGTCTCAGCCCTAGAAGATGGACCATTCTCATTGACCTCCTCAATCCAAGACAGGACAGCCCATCCGTCCATGTCACGGAGCCAAATAAGATGAATGACCTCGTAACCAAGAATAATGGTAACAAGAGCCACCAGTAACCTAATAATGAATTTCACTTTGAAATTTTATTCCCTATCACTTATCAACTTCGCTCAATACAGAAGAAAAGGCGATTACAATCTAATTTAGTTTTTATAATGGACACTTTTACGTGAAAAACCCTATCGTCAGTAAAATCATACCTCTCATGATAAGCAAAATACTCATCATTTTTACAGTGTTGGCAATACTCCAATACAATTCATCTGCGCAGCTAGGTCCTGACGGGACCGGGACTGTGAATGGGTACCCGATAGGGCCAAACGTGAACCTCAAGGCTTCGACTCCCAAGTTTCTGGCCGCGGGTTATTACCACACATTAGCGATCAGGGAAGACGGATTAATTATTGCCAAAGGGTGGAACGATTACAATCAGTCCATTGTCCCAAAGAACATTGAAAGAGCTGTGTCCGTTTCAGGCGGTTACTACCACTCATTAGCATCACTCGAAAACGGATCAGTTATTGCATGGGGAAGAAACAATTATGGCCAGAGAGACGTTCCTGAAGGTCTCGGATCGGTGACCTCAGTGAGTGCAGGCCATGCTCACAGTATGGCCCTCAAGGAAGATGGCACTATCGTTCTATGGGGAAGAAATAACTATGGACAAATTTCTCCTCCCGAAGCCTTATTAGAAGTAATTCAGCTCGTCGCAGGACGGGAACATAGCATCGCTCTACAAAAGAATGGAACGGTCATGGCCTGGGGAAGAAATGACTCAAGACAGTCTAATGTCCCGGAAGGTCTTGAGAATGTCACTCAAGTCGCTGCAGCCTATTATCATTCACTGGCCCTCAAAGGAGATGGGACCGTCGTTGCCTGGGGAAGTAATAAGTACGGGGAATCTGATGTTCCTGAAGGACTTAATGACGTTATCGCAATATCTGCCGGAGGATTTCACAGTATCGCCCTGAAGAGTGACGGGACCGTCGTGGCTTGGGGAAGGAATATTTACGGACAAACAGATGTCCCTTCAGGCCTAAGCAATGTGACCGGAATCGTTGCAGGGACTGGTCATAACGCAGCATTAAAAGAGGACGGGAACATTGTTACCTGGGGAAGCAATGATTATGGGCAAGGAGATCCGATGCCGGGAATTAGCCCGGCCAATCTCAGAGGAGCAGATCTTACCGGGGCTAACCTCCGCGACTCAGAACTTACCGGTGTAGACTTTGGTAATGGGACCGTGATATCACTGAGCATAGGTGACTACCACACTCTGGCGCTCAAAGAGGAAGGTACTGTTCGGG
>SHBV01000040.1 GCA_004211885.1 Verrucomicrobiaceae bacterium | reverse complement strand
TTGAAGCTACTCTTCCAGCAGGGACAGGGAGCTGGAAATTGACCAAAGACAAAGCACCTCCAAGACCTCCTCGAATTTTAAAAGTCGAAAACTTAAAATCAGGAATCAGTGTACAAATTCGAGGAACGCCCGGTGTGACCAAATACTCAATCGAAAGCAGTAAAGATGGGGGTAAAGTTTGGAGCAGCGTTAGCAAATCCACAGGTTTAAAGCAAGTGATTCTCCCACTTAAGAATGGCATCTATCTTCTCCGAGCATCTGCACTCACAACCACTGCTCGTTCGATTCACTCTGAACCGATAGAACTGAACTTGTCTGAAGATCCACCCAAAGCTCCTGACCGCCCTGAGGTCACTCCTCTCAAAGGATCAGTACGCCTGAAATGGGAAACTCGAATAGGTGCGAATGAATATAAGGTCTATCGGCGAGAAAAAGGAAACCAGAATTGGGCGGCAATTTATTCGGGACGATCTCAAGGATTCGTAGACAAAAATGCAAAAAAAGCGACCGCTAAATTCTCAAGACCAGGATACAAGGCAGGAGCCAATTCCGATATGAAAGGTATAGTCATTTATGAATACTGCATCACCGCGTCAGACAAGAACGGAGAAAGTCCTAAATCCGAAATAACAAACACTGACCCTAGGAACTGGTAAGAAAATAGCAAATTTCAACACACTCACAAGATCTCTTAAAATCAGCACTATTATAAAAACCTAATTCCATAAAGTATGCCCATCAAATTCCTACACACCCGCATAAGAGTCAGCAACATTGATCAATCAATAGAGTTTTATGAAAAGATGGGCTTCAAGCTCACAAAAAAAAATGACAAATCTCCTGCAGGGAACCAACTTGCTTTCCTTGAACTTGATGCGAGCGAACACTTTCTCGAGCTCTGCTATTCTCCTGACTTTGAAGTGAATTTTCCAGAAGATCTAATGCATACCTGTGTAGGAGTAGAAGACATCATTGATTATTGTGACCGGCTAGAGAATCAGGGCATTGAAATTTGGCCAGGCGAATGGCGAGAGAAATTCTTAGACGACGAAGCAAAAATGGCCTTCGTGACGGACCCTGATGGATATGAAGTTGAAATTCTCGAGCGTCAATAATGAAGAATAGCTGACAAGTAAATTGTCAGCACCATAATGCTATTCCTTCTTCCATTAGTAAGTGCAATAATTTACCCATTTGCTAGTCTCTTTCTTAAGAGGTCACTCAACGAAGGGTGTGGCATTCTAAGATCAGCATTCATTTCAAATATGGCACTCTTTAGTGTCTTCTTGTGTGCACTTCCTTTCAATGACAGGTCACCTGAATGGGAACACATTAACTGGGCACTAATAGCGGGAATGTGTTTCTTTGGTGGACAGGTGTTTACATTTCTGGCAATCCGTTCCGGTGACGTATCAGTTCAAGCTCCACTAATGGGTGTAAAAGTAATCTTCGTGGCGCTTTTCTCTTATACGATCAGACCCGAAGAAGTTCCCCCTCTAATATGGACCGGTTCAATATTAGCCGCTGCAGCTATTTTTCTCTTGGGAGGAGCCAACTTTAAAAGTTTCAAAAAAAATGGTCGGACCGTTTTCTGGTCACTCGTTGCTTGTGCTTGTTTCGGTGGCAGTGACACCCTAGCGGGATATAAGAGTCAAGAATTTGGCCCCATTCCTTTCATCGTAGTCATGGTTTCAGTGGTCGCTTGTTGCTCACTTCTTTTCATACCTTTCTTCTCAGGATCACTAAGAAATTGTCCGAAAGTTGCTATAAAATTTGCTACGCTAGGAGGAATCGCCATAGGTCTTCAGGGAATGATTCTCAATCTTTCTTTGGCATTTTTTGGTCAGGCCACTCCGATGAATATTATTTATTCTACTAGAGCATTGTGGGGCGTGTTAATTGTTTGGTTCCTAGGTAAAGCATTAGGGAACAATGAAGCAGAACTGCAAGGAAACCGAATAATGGCCAAGCGCTTTGCCGGAGCCCTGCTCCTTAGCAGTGCTGTCATCATGGTGTTCATTTAAAGTGTTCGCTTATCAAAAAAAAAATGTTTATAAAATAAATCAATAATTCCCACATACCATTAATGAAATCCCACGAAGTAATAAAAGAATCATGTCAAAAACGAGGAATCAAAAAAGTCGCATCTGATGTAGGAGTCTCAACATCTTTACTCTACAAATGGAGTCAGCCCCAAGAGGCCTCTGGAAGTGGTAGCAAGAACCCGCTCGATCGAATGATTAATCTAATGCTAGCTACGAATGACCCCCAAATGATTGATTGGATCTGTGAACAGGCTGGTGGTTACTTTGTTCGAAACCCCGACAGTAAAGAAGAAAGTAATTACGAAGTGATGCCCGCAACAAATGAAATAGTTTCTCAATTCTCTGCTCTACTTTCAGAAATCAGTGAGGCCGCACAAGATAACGCCATTATTGAAAATGAATCAATACGAATACGCAAGGTCTGGAATGCACTAAAATCATTCACTGAGGGATTCGTTAAATGTTGTGAAGACGGAGACTTTAATAAAATGATGGAAAGTAAATAGTTGTTCCCTAGTTAATTATTAATCCTGCAATCATGTCAAAGCGCCTCGAAGGAAAAATTGCCGTTATCACTGGTGGAGGTTCTGGCATCGGTGAAGCCATTAGTAAAAGATTTGCTTCGGAAGGGGCTGAGGTCATCATTTTGGATATCGACGAGAAACTCGCAAGAAAAGTTGCGGATCCCATTAACGGGAAATATTTTCAATGCGATATTTCAGATTTCAATTCAGTCGAAACTGTTTTTAAAAAAATATCAGATGAGGAATCTTATCCTGACATACTTGTTAATAATGCGGGGATAGCTCATATCGGCAATGCAATGAACACTGATCCCGATGACTTTGATCGAATCATGCGCGTCAACGTAAGGGGGCCTTACCTTTGTATCCGCGCAATAGTTCCATCAATGATTAAGAAAGGGGGTGGCTCTATACTTAATTTGGCTTCGGTCGCATCTAATCTTGGTATACCTGACCGTTTTGCATACTCAACTAGTAAAGGAGCCGTTTATACCATGACTCTTTCAGTGGCTCGTGATTTTGTTGAAAAAGGAATCCGCTGTAATTGTCTCTGCCCAGCCAGAGTCCACACTCCATTCGTTGACAATTACCTTAAAGAAAACTATCCGGGAAAAGAGAAAGAGATGTTCACCCAACTCGAAGCGACTCAGCCCATTGGCCGCATGGCAAAACCCTCAGAAATAGCATCACTAGCTACATACATTTGCTCAGACGAAGCTTCCTTTGTCACCGGTTCAGCCTTTGATATTGATGGTGGATTCACCTTATTAAAATAATAATAACAAATAAAAATAATGAAATTAATACGATTTGGCGAACTAGGAAATGAAAGTCCAGGACTCCAATTAGATGATGGCCGTGTAGTAGACACGTCCTCAGTTGTGAATGATTACAATGAGGAATTCTTTGGTTCTGATGGACTAAAGAAACTTCAAGAATGGGCATCAGCTAACGCTAATGATGCGGAAACGATCAGCGCAGATCATCGGATCGGATCACCCATTGCAAGACCAAGCAAAATGATATGCATCGGGCTTAATTTTAGTGATCATGCTGCAGAAACAGGTGCAGAGACACCGAAAGAACCGGTCATATTCAGCAAAGCGACTTCGGCCCTTAGCGGTCCTTTCGATAATATAATCATTCCAAAGGGAAGCGAGCAAACTGATTGGGAAGTAGAACTTGCTATCGTTATAGGCAATCGCGCTTCGTATGTCAGTGAATCAGAGGCTGAAGATTATATCGCTGGCTATGTGCTACACAATGATGTCAGTGAACGTTCCTTTCAGAAGGACAGGGGTGGACAATGGACAAAAGGCAAAAGTTCAGACACTTTTGCGCCGATGGGCCCCTTCATGGCTACCAAAGATGAAATTCCTAATACAGATAATCTAGCAATGTGGTTAACGGTCAATGGTGAAAAAATGCAGGATGGCAATACAGCAAACCTCATATTCAATGTGCCTCATGTGGTCAGTTACTTAAGTAATTTCATGTCCCTCTTGCCAGGAGACGTCATATCCACAGGAACCCCAGCAGGCGTCGGCATGGGCATGAACCCAGAAAGGTACCTCAAGCCTGGAGACGTCGTCGAGCTTGGCATCGACGGGCTAGGGTCTTCCAGACAAAACGTCGTTGCCTACAGCAACTAACAGCGATATGGAACTGCACTTAAAAGATAAAAAAGTTGTCATCACCGGAGGAGCTAAAGGGATAGGAGCCGCAATTGTTAAATCTTTCGCAAAAGAAGGTGCTGTTCCAATTATTCTGGGCCGAAATCCACAAGAAGCTGAAACTTTGATTTCAGAAATTGGAACTGGTCATTCTTATCATATTGAATTGACTGATCTTAATGAAGTCCAAATAACGTCTAATAAAATCAGTGCAGACATTGGCCCAATTGATGTCCTAATCAACAATGCTGGAATCAATGACGGAGCCTCAATAGAAGATGGTCCTTCAACATTCGTTCAGTCACTTGAAAAAAATCTAATTCACCCTTTTGCTCTCCTTCATCACTTCCTCAATGACCTAAAATCAACTAAAGGAAACGTAATTAATGTAGGATCCAAGGTCGCAGTCACAGGACAGGGTGGAACTTCTGGATACGCCGCTTCGAAAGGTGGAATCAATGCACTGACCAGAGAATGGGCTCTGGACCTTGCTCAATATGGGATAAGAGTCAACTGTGTCGTCCCTGCTGAAGTCATGACTCCCCTTTACGAAAATTGGCTAGCAAAAAATCCGGAACCCATTGAGGCTAAAGAGGCCATCGAATCCATAATTCCACTTGGCCAAAGATTCACTGAGGCAGCAGAAATAGCAGACATGGTTGTTTTTCTTGCGTCCATCAAATCAGCACATACTACCGGACAAATTATATATCCTGACGGTGGGTACACTCACTTTGACCGAGCCTATAAAGGAAAAAAGGACAAATCTTAATGATTGAAAAGAAAGACACCCTCATTATTGGAGGCGGCATTATTGGTCTTGCGACTGCCTATCACCTTAGCAAAATCCTGCCTAAAAAAAACGTCACCGTCCTAGAAAAAGAAAATCAAATAGCCTCTCACCAGACCGGCAATAATTCCGGAGTCATCCATTCAGGCATTTATTATAAGCCCGGATCACTTAAAGCGATTAATTGTCGCAAAGGCAAACAAGCGCTTGAACGTTTCTGTAAGGAGGAGGGAATACGATTCGAGACATGCGGAAAAGTCATTGTCGCAACCGATGAAAAAGAACTGCCAGCAATGCATAGCATACTTGAACGTGGAAAGAAAAATGGTGTGAAGTGCAGACTCATTGATAAATCTGAATTATCCGAATTAGAACCCCATGCCGCAGGCATAGCCGGAATTCACGTTCCCGAAGCTGGAATAGTTGACTATCGCCAAGTATGTTCTGTTCTAGCCGAAAAAATTAAAATTGCAGGAGGACAAATTTTGACTGGGGAAAGGGTTCACTTCATTACCCCTGACCAAAAGTCAGTATCAATTCAAACCAGTTCAGGAAAAGAATTTTTAGCTGAAAGGGTAGTGAACTGCAGTGGGCTTTATTCTGACCATGTAGCAGACAAGGCAGGTGCAAGACCTCCTATGAAAATTATTCCTTTCAGAGGAGAATATTATGAGCTCAATGAAAATGCTCACGGACTCGTTAACAATTTAATCTATCCAGTCCCTGACCCGAACTTTCCTTTTCTTGGAGTTCACTTCACCCGAATGATTAATGGCGGCGTCGAATGCGGCCCTAACGCTGTTCTTGCATATGCAAGAGAAGGGTACTCTAAGCTCAAAATCAATCCTAGTGAGCTGATCGAATCACTAACTTATCCTGGATTTCTTCGCCTAGCTGCTAAATTTTGGAAGACAGGACTGGGGGAAATGTGGCGCTCCGCGAGTAAACGCGCATTTGTTAAAGCATTATCACGTCTAGTCCCTGAAATTAAAACCGAACACTTATGCCCAGCACCGGCAGGAGTAAGAGCTCAGGCCGTGAGTTCTAATGGATCAATGGTCGATGATTTCTATTTTTCAAGGAACGGAAATATTTTAAATGTATGCAATGCACCTTCTCCCGCAGCGACCGCTTCGCTTAACATTGCTAAGGTCATTGGAGAAAATCTTAATTAATTTATGCCTGAAGTGGAAACGATAACCTATCCTCATGAAAAGCTTAGCGAGTTTTCCAAACTGACTTTTCAATATTTTGGGATACCCGAAAAAGAAGCCGAACTAGCTTCTGAAGTCCTTTCAATGAGTGATTTGAGAGGAATTGATTCTCACGGCGTTGCCAGATTGCACTCTTACTTTGACATGCTCGAGCAGGAACGAATTAATCCAGTTCCTCAAATTAAAATAGTCAGAGAATCTGCATCAACAGCAACCGTTGACGGTGATAATGGTTTAGGATTAGTAGTAGGTCCAAAAGCAAATGAAATTGCAATGGATAAGGCTCAAGAAGCTGGTAGCGGATGGGTCAGCGTCTGCAACACCAATCATTACGGAATCGCTGGGTACTATGTCATAAAAGCATTGGAACGAGATCTGATCGGATGGTCTATGACAAATACAACTAAACTCGTAGCCCCACTATGGGGAGCTGAAAGAGTGCTGGGCACGAATCCAATAGCAGTCGCATTTCCGGGAAAAAAAGAGCCTCCAATAATTATTGATTTAGCAACTTGCGCAGCGGCTTATGGAAAAATTGAGATTGCCAATCGGAAAAAACAAATGATTCCAGATGGATGGGCCATTGACGATAACGGAAATAATACAAGTGATCCCGCTAAAATGATTAACGGCGGCGCTCTTCTGCCTCTCGGATCGGACAGAGAAAAAGGCGGGCACAAAGGATACGGACTAGCAGTAATGGTCGATTTCCTGTGCGCTGTTCTTAGCGGCGCCAATTGGGGACCCTTCACTCCGCCATTCGCCTTACAACAAGAAATCCCAAAGCGCAGCGTAGGGAAAGGAATCGGACATTTCTTCGGCGCTATGAAAATAGATGCTTTTATAGATCCTGATGAATTCAAAACTCAAACAGATGACTATATTCAAACACTAAGATCAACACGCCCTGCCCCTGGAACTGACGGGCCAATAATCCCAGGCGATCCTGAAAGAGAAGCAGAATCAATCCGTTCTGAGCAAGGAATCCCCCTAGTGTTACCTGTAGTTGAAGAATTGCGGGACATTTCGAAGAGGACAGGAATACCTTTCGATTAATTTGCTTGGAGCCAGTTCCCCTATCAGATTAAAGAATATCTTACATTTTAATACAAAGATTCAATTAATGAGTTCTTTGGCTGACATTATTATATTACATTCAAACCATGTCTGAAATTCCAAATATTCTAGCTGATCGATACGCAACCGAACCAATGAAAGCAATCTGGTCATCGGAAGGTAAAGTCATTCTTGAACGCGAACTGTGGATAGCTGTGATGAAAGCTCAGGCTGAACTTGGCCTTGAGATTCCTGAAGAAGATATACTCGCTTACGAAGAGGTTAAGAACGATGTGAATATTGCTTCAATCATGGAGCGTGAGCGCATCACTCGCCATGATGTGAAGGCTAGGATAGAAGAATTCTGCGAACTTGCTGGTTGCGAACACATTCACAAAGGGATGACTAGTCGAGACCTGACAGAAAATGTCGAACAGATTCAGATTTACCGCTCACTAAAAGTAATCCAATCGAAGGCCGCTGCAGCATTATGCGCAATCGGCCATAAGGCTGAAGAGTGGAAGGACCTATACATATCAGCCCGTACACATAACGTTGCTGCACAGACTTCTACAATGGGCAAACGAATGGCAATGTTTGGAGAAGAATTACTAGGCTCATTTCGTGCACTCGAATCAACAATTGCAGCTTATCCTGCTCGCGGCATAAAGGGAGCCGTAGGAACTCAATTAGATCAGCTCGCGCTATTCAAAGATGATACCGACAAGGTAACCGCGTTAGAACAGAAAGTTGCATCGCACCTTGGAATTTCCAAAACAGCAACAAACGTTGGGCAAGTGTACCCGAGATCACTTGATCTTAGAGTCATATCAGCTCTGGCTGAACTTTCCTCGGGTCCTTCTAGCTTCTGTAATACGCTGCGACTCATGGCAGGACATGAACTGGCTGGCGAAGGCTTTGCAAAGGGACAGGTAGGCTCATCAGCCATGCCTCACAAAATGAATGCTCGATCATGTGAACGTATTAACGGATTCAATGTCTTATTGAAGGGTTATCTTACAATGGCAGCTTCTTTGTCTGGCAATCAATGGAACGAAGGTGATGTCTCATGTTCAGTCGTTAGGCGGGTAATGTTACCTGATGCTTTTTTTGTTGCTGATGGTCTATTTGAAACTTGCCTAACTATCTTAAATCAAATGGAAGTATACCCTGACGTTATAAATAAAGAAAATGAACGGTACCTTCCATTCCTGACAACTACTACATTTCTTATGGAATGCGTTAAGGAAGGCACTGGCAGAGAAGAAGCTCACGAATTAATAAAAAAACATGCTGTCGCTGCCCTTCAAGCATTACGTTCAGGAGAAGCAACAGAAAACGATCTCATTGATCGTTTAGCTAATGATGACGGCCTAAAGATTTCCAAAGACAGGCTCGATCAATTACTGAACGCAGCCGCGACCAGAGCCGGGGCTGCGGGAGCCCAAATCGAAGAGTTTCTCAATTCTATAGAAGAAATAAAAACTGCTTACCCTGATTCAATTAATTATTCACCAGGAGCAATTTTATAAACTATTTCTTATCAGGATATAAATTTATTCTACTTCGCGGAAATCGTAACAAATTATCCTAGGCACTGTATTATCAACGAAGCCCTTCGTGTGCTGACATATGTAGAGCAACCCACGGTGAATGACAGGCAGGGCCCAGGACTGTTCAGCAATAAATAATTGAGATCTTGATGTGACTTTCACCTCCTTAGGTGAAATCTTAAGTTCGGCAAAGACTCCATCCTCACCCAAAGCAAAAACACGCCCATCACAATTTAATAAACTTCCTCGAAAGAAGCTGAGAGTTAAATTTCTGCCTTGAACCTTTTGCTGGTATTGCATGTCATCCTCCCAGAGAATTTCTCCATCCTTAACCCTAGCACATTTGAACTGAACATCGGGTTTATTGCGTCCAGCAAAACCATAAATGTGTCCCTCAATGACTAATGGAGTCATCCAGTGCATGCCAAACCATCTTTCTTGCCAGACAGGCACAGCATTTAATTTATCATCAAATTCAAGAAGAGCTCCTCCCTTACCATAACATTCAGATAAAAACACAAATTTATCATCAATGACTACAGGGACTGATGCATTCACTGACTCAAATTTATCAGCCCGCCAAGGGAACCGGTGAAACAGTTTACCATTAGATGGGTCAAGGACCAATAGACCGCCATTAGCCGGTCGGCTCTCACCTCCGGCTAAAACTAAAAGGACTTCCTTCCCTCTAATCTTGGCAACTAATGGGGAAGAATAACTCGCTCCCCACTCATCCATATATCTCCAAACTTCCTTCCCACTTTTTCTATCAAAAGCAGCCACACACACTCTCTTCCCTTCTGCATTTTTTGAACCTCCTACATTCACCAATACAAGATCTTTCCACACGAACGGCTGGGGTCCATACCCAAAAAATCCAAGTTCATATCCATATTCTTTCTGTAAGTCCTGATGCCAAACCGGCTTACCAGTCATAACTTCAATTGCTCTTATCTGACCAGTAACACCTGCGATGATTAATATTTCTTTATCAATAACAGGTGAAGCTCGTGGACCATTAGCGAAACCATACCGGTCCCGATACTGAACCGGATACTTAAATTCCCATTTCAATTCACCCGTCTCAGGATCACGACACTCAAGCCGTTCATTACCATCGGCCAGATCAAAACTAAAAAGACGCCCATCAACAATTGTTGGGGCAGCGTACGTCTCTCCTCTTTCAAGCTCCCAAACAACTTTTGGCCCCTTCTCTGGCCAAGTCTTTAGAAGCTTGGACTCCTTTGACATTCCATTGTGGTGCGGACCCAGAAATCTTGGCCAATCCTCAGTGACTGCACCATCCGGGAGAGGATTTGGCTTATTATAAAAAGTCAACCGCTCATCAGCCATGACCTGATTGAGAAAAAATAATAAATAAAGACCACACCATATCCACTTCATAAGGTTAATTTCCTACGGACTTTCACATCAATCAAGTAGGTAAGCTTGCACCGATCGAATAGTTAAGCGATTCTTAGAGTCGTGAAAGCAATTATCTGCGAGAAACCAGGCAACTTTGAAACAATCGAAGTCCCAGAACCTACTCCCTCTGAAGGCGAAGTTATACTTAGAATTCGAAAGATCGGTATTTGCGGCACAGATTATCACGCTTACAAAGGAAACCAACCCTTCTTCAGCTATCCACGAATATTAGGTCATGAAATCTCAGCAGAGATAGCAGAGGACATGGCAGGATTCAAAGCCGGCGAACCAGTAGTTCCCGTCCCTTATCTTCACTGTGGTCAATGCAAAACATGTAAGGAAGGAAAGACAAATTGTTGCCCTAACATACAAACGATGGGTGTGCACGTTGATGGAGGAATGCGGGAACTCATGCCCGTTCCAGCAATGAATGTTCTCCGCGCAGATGGTCTCAGTCACGAACAAATTGCCACTGTCGAATGCTTAGCCATTGGGGCGCATGCGGTCCGCAGGTCATCCCTTCGCGAAGGTCAATGGGTCGCAGTAGCCGGTACCGGTCCAATAGGAATCGGAATTCTACACTTTGCACAAATTGCCGGTGCAAGAACAATAGCCATGGATGTGAATGACGAAAGATTAGCCTATTGCAAAAATATTATTGGTGTAGATCATTGCGTAAATGCAAATGAGGAATCCATCAATGCGTTAAAGGAAATAACAGATGGTAATTTGCCTGATTCTGTGTTCGATGCCACCGGTTCCCCCAACGCAATTGAAAAGGCCTTTGAATATGTGGGTCATGGAGGCCATTTGATTCTCGTTAGTATCGTGAAAGGGAAACTATCATTCGAAGATCCATTATTCCACGCCAGAGAAATGACGCTCTTGAGCAGCCGTAACGCAACACATGAGGACTTTTCAAACGTGATGGAAGCCCTTAGGAATAACCACATTGATATCAATCCTTTCGTGACTCACCGATGCAAATTTGAGCAATTGCCTGAGATTTTTGAAGATTGGAGTGACCCTAGTTCAAGAGTCATAAAAGGCATGGTGAGCCTTTGAAAATTGACTAACTTATTCAATTCAAGCACACCTTTTACCAGCAAAAAGCTGTAGTAAAAAAGCTTACAACTCCTAAAGCAGTAAGGATTGGATTTTCTCAACAATGAAAAGGGAGAATAAAATTATATGAGATCAGGTACTTTTTCGTGAAAAAAAGGTCAATAAAAGGATAAATGGTAACATTTCCGCCACATTATTAATGGCATTTCGTGATTCTAGAGCTATTTTATGGACACCTCCTTTTTAATGGATCCTCATATTACATGAGGATCTGAAAACCCTCATGACCCCCCCAACTCAATCGGCGACTGCCGAAGAATCCAACAAATTGGTTTCTTCTCCATTACCGCGTTTGCAAGTGGATGCGGGGCCTTCAAGAAAAGACGTTAAGGACAAGATAATTGAGCGCTTTGAGCAAAAGTACATCATTCATCCAAATTTAGTGCCCAAGATACGTGAATACATAAAACCTTTCTGTATCGCGGACCCTAATGGAAAAGGTAAAATACCAGAATACGCAGTCACCACACTTCAGCTGGACACTCCAACCATGGATTTGGCTTTGGCAAAAGAACGTAAGACCTATGCCAGATTTAAGCTCAGGGTTCGGACTTACGGCAAAGGTGGAAGTGCACCCGTTTTTTTGGAGCTAAAAAGAAAAGTCGGAGGCGTAATTATTAAGAGCAGAGCAAAAATGACAATGGAACAATACAAGGGCGATAATGATGGACTCCCAATTGTTTTAAATCCCGAGCAATGCGAATTACTCAAGAACCCTGTCGACAATCATTACTTTCTTGAATATTCACGAGTCGCTAGAAATGTCGGAGCCAGACCCAAAATGCTTATAAGATATATCCGCGAAAGTTACTTCGGAGCAAATGATGATTATGCGCGCCTCACATTCGACCGAAGAATCACTTATCGGCCAACAAGAAGTTGGACAATCCCGGGAATTGAAGATTCAAAAGGATGGCGACCAATGGATTCACAAGTGGGACTTAACCGACCTTTCGCTGGCTACATTTTTGAGCTCAAGGCAATGCGAGATGCTCCTCGATGGATGCTTGAATTAGTTGAACGATTCAATTTAACAACGACTGGATTCTGCAAGTATGCCACTGCATGGAGACTGGAAACACTGTTCAGAGGATTTCAATATGACAGCGCTTCTCAAAACACAACTTCTACGAATAACAGTATATAGAACATCTGAGTTAACCTTCTAAACAATAAGAGATAAATTTTACTAACATGGAAACTTGGTTAACACAAATCGGCACTGACCAATCACTCGGGGAGATGGAAGTCCTATACTCATTGAGTGTAAGCTTTGTTCTCGGTCTCGTATTGGCAACGGTCTACCGCTGGACCCATCAGAGCTTCTCGTACGCCCGCTCCTTCCTGCACACCATGGTCTTGGCCACTATAGTGATCACTGTCATGATCATGGCAATTGGAAACAACATGGCGAGGGGATTGGGAATCATGGGAGCCATGGCATTCGTACGATTCAGGACACCAATCAGAGATCCCAGAGACATTATCTTTTTATTTGCAGCCCTTTCGATCGGAATCGCATCTGGAGCTCAGGTGTACTCAGTCGCAGTTATTGGTACCCTATATTTCTGTTTCACTGCGATATTTCTGAGTTGGTCACCTTTCGCTTCTCGCCGAGAATTCGAAGGACTTTTAAGATTCATGCTTCCGCCAGATTCACCATCACACGAACATCTTCAAACGGTCTTCGGCAGGTATGCCAGTTCAACGGAAATGGTAGCAATGCGCGAAGCCATACAGGGGGAAGTTCAAGAATATTCTTATCAAATACGATTAATAGACCCTTCATATAAGACAGATCTCGTAGATGCCTTATCAAAACTCGATGACATCACTGAAGTTAGTCTTGTAATGCAGCGCACAACCGTCGAAATTTAATAGATCCATGAGTAATAGCATTCCCAACGAAATAAAGCTCAAGAAAACTTCAACTTACCGAACACGCAAGGTCTTTGAAAAATGGCCACTCTTAGTTTGGCTAGGAATATTAGGGCTGGTCCTATTTCTATACTCACAAAGAGGGGTCAAAATAAGGATCAATGGAATGGTAGCTGCTCACACTGAAGAAATAGCTGCTCCAGAGAACGGTCTTATCCTCAAAGTTCTGGTCAAAGAAGGAGAGAAAGTGTCTAAGGGCCAAGAACTGGTTGTCCTAGATCCTTCTCTCATCCAAAAGGAAATAGATGATTACAAAGCGAACCTTCCCTTCTTAAGGGCCGACATGGAAAGAAAATTCAAATCTACTCGTTTCGGAATAAATGCCGACATACAAAGAGCTGAATCACAGAAAGCCAGCGCTGAATCTCGACTCGAAACTGCTAAAAGAAATGCTGAGTTAATTAAAGGAAATGTAGAAAATCAGCTCAGCTTGCAAAGTGAATTAGATACAGCACTTAGTAAAATTGATGTCATTCAAACTGAATTAATGACGCATGCCAAATCTATTGAAAATCTCAATGCAGATTTAAAAGAAGCTGATCAACTCCTCACAAAAATAGATGGCGTCAATCTTCCTGAAGATCTCTTAGTACTTAAAGAAAGATTAAAAAATAAAACACTCGTCGCGCCTGGCGAAGGAACCATTTTTAAACTCAATAAGTTGGGGGGCGTTACAGAATTAGGTGAGCCTATCCTTACCATTAATCTGACAAGCCCACCTACCGCTCCTGCCAAAACGATAAGAGGAATTATTCCTCTAGACCAAAACCCTGAAGAGCTTTCAGAAGATCAAGTCGTATGGGTTAGCCAAATGGAAAGGAGCCCAATCGCTTACAAAGCAAAAATTATTACTGTTTCCCCAAGCATTGAAGCATTACCTAATTATGGAACACCTATGGATGGGCAATATATTAGGGGCCGGGTATTTGTGTGTGAACTGCCCGATGATTTTGAAGGCTTATTGCCTGGGACCGGCGTGCATGTGCACATAAAGGAACCAGGCTCATTTAATCTGTGGAACCTTGGAAAGACCCCAGTCAAAGCTGCCAGCAACTAATAAAAAAACGTAACTTTAATCTTAGCAAGTACCCAAACTGTAAAAGCAGTTACAAGACTGTTAGAGGTTCCAGATACGACTCCAATAATGCAAAGCCTCAGAAATAAAATAATACAGCGATCCTTGCTGTTTTTGATGGTTTTATTTGGATCATTTCTCATTCAAAATGGCAGAGCAGAGGCTGAACAAGAAAATGCTAACGATGTAGGATTATCTGAACTCATTGCCCTTGGAATAAAAAATAACCCTCGGCTCATTTCGTTACGTGGTGCAATCACCATTGCCGAAGCTCAAAAAAAAGCAGCCCGTGACTGGCCGGACCCTCAAATAAGATTTAGAAAAAATTGGGGGAGCAATGAAATTCCTGCACCTTTCTCTGAGACTAGGACCGAAAGCTACACTCAGCAACTGTCAAGAACAGTAATAAATGAAGACGGACAAGAAAAGAAAAGTATTTCTGAAGAAACCGTAAACCGAAATATCTCAAGAACGATAACAGAAGGCAGTGACAAAACGGTAATCGAAGAGACAATCGAAGAGAATTCAGAAGAAAATATCACTATCCTGCCGAATCCTGAAATCTTCGAGCCCGGAGGCACTAGAATTGACGCTCGTGAAATGATTCGTAACGGGACTGAAACAAATTTTCACGACACCAATCCATTTGCCGATGAGGAAGATACCCAAATACAATTTCGTCTTTATGTTCCTCACCCGGGAATCCGCAAAGCGCGATTAGCAAGAGCCGAACAAGAAATTAAACTTGCCAGAGCCGCTGCCCTAAATCAAGAACGTGACGTTGTCATTAAAATCAGAGAAGAGTACGAGCAGTTACAATACCTCAAGGCTAAAATCGAATTACTTGATTTAGAAGAGACTGCGGCCAAATCATATTCTGAAATTCAAAGTAAAATGCTCAGTAGCGGCCTGATAACAATCGATAAAATTGAATACATCGAAAGTGAAGGCCTTTCAGTGGAGGGTGCACAAATTGAATTTGATTCCCAAAGAGATAATCTTGCTGCTCGGGTCGGTTTGAAGGACTCCCGAAGAATTCGAATAACTGATAAGCTTATCAGCCCCTCAATCGATCTGGACCATACTCATCTCGAATATCTAATAAGAATGTCACTTGCCAATCGAGGCGAATTGACAACTTTAAGAGCAAAGGAAAAAATCGCACAGTCATCATTAAATGAATCAAGAGCGAAGAAAATACCTTGGTTTGATTATGTGCAAGCTGGCGCAGGAAGGGAAGAAGAAGGGGGGCAAAGGACTGGAGAAAGTTGGGGAATTCAGCTGGCAATGTCCGTTCCTTTATTCAGTTGGCTAGGCCATGAAAGTGAAGTTCGTGAAGCTGCTGTAGCATCCTATTATTCACAAAAAGGTGCCACTCAAACAATTATTACTGCGGAAGTTGTCGCGTCATATGAAAACCTTAAACGAGCCAAGAAATACAGGGACCGAGCTCAGAAATATGCCCTAGCACAAAAAAAATATAACACCGAATTCATTGAGAGGATCAAAAACACAGAAAAACACAAGCTAGAAAAGATTCGTTTTGAAATCGCACAAAATGTAACAAAAACGACACAACAACGTCTAGCTGCAGAAAGAACATACAACAAGGCCTTGCTTCAATTGGAAAGAGCATTGGGAACATCTCTTGAAAAGGTTTTCATTTCCAGCGAAGACGACCAGGTCACTGAAAGTGCATCCCCCTCTAAGCGACCAATGATTAAAAATGAAGCTTCTAATAAGAGACTCTTCAAGAAAGATACATCTTATAACAGAGCTGACTCTTCCCTTAAAACAAAAAGGAAATTCCCTGTAGTCGATAAAGTCCGTTCAAGCTTACGTTCCCTGACTCCAAAAATTTTCAGAAAAAAGAATTGAAAAATTGATGCTCATGAAAGCTCATCAATGGATTGCACTTCTTCTGCTTAGCACGCTGACAATTAGCCTGCAAGCCCTAGAGATAAGTGAGGATGCCAATATCATTAAGGTTCTGGATGGGACGAATGAACTTCTCGTTTACCACAAATCAGAAATGCTTCCACCAAAAGGAAGTGACCCGTCTTACAAAAGAAGCGCATTCATTCATCCATTAAGGACTCCAAAAGGAACGATAGTCACATCAATCCATCCAGACGATCACCTTCATCACGTGGGACTTTGGCATGCCTGGGTAAACACTTCTCACGGAAATCAAAAAATTGATTTTTGGAATCTCAAAAAAAAAGAAGGGACTGTCCGTTATAAAAAAACAATCTCTTTGAACCAAGGGCTAGATAAAAAAGGGTTTACAGTTTTACAGGAACACATCGCAACGAATGAAGAACAAAAGCCCATTACAATTATTGAAGAGTCCTTCTCGATCGGAGTAGTAAAAGAAAAAAATACATACTTCATTGATTATGTTAGCGAACAAAAGAATATAACTTCTAAGGATCTAGAACTTCCGGCTTACCGTTATGGAGGACCGATCGCTTATAGGGGACCAACTAACTGGAATAATTCAAATAGTCAGGTCCTCACTTCAGAAAATAAAAATCGTAGCAACGGACATGCTACACGTGGAAAGTGGTGCGCTTTTTCAGGTCCAAGCAATAATGGCAATGCGCTAGTGGCCATTCTCTCTCATCCTGCAAATCATGATGCCCCACAAAGAATGCGCATATGGCCCCCGTCTAGCCATGATGGAGCAATTTTCTTTAATTATGTCCCCGCACAGGAAAATTCTTGGAAGTTAATTCCTAAAAAAGTGAATAAATTTAGGTATAAAATCATTATATCTGACTCGAAAATGGACAAGGAAATGATCGAATCAGCGTGGCTGAAATATGCTGATGAATGATAGTTTGCTCAATTATTCATCCATGAGTAATAAAATTAAGTCCCATTATTCTATTTAGTTCTTAAAAAACAGGAAATTAAATATCAATTTAATTTCTGATATCCTTGCCAAGGAATTGAAATTAAGTAACGTTCAAATGCTTAATGAGCCTAGTTGCAGAAAAAACTCCACCGGAAGGCGAAACGAACGACATAAGTGATGCGGTCATTCGCCTCGCCGGCAATTCTCAGGACGGTATACAAACTATCGGAGGATTTCTTGCACGGTTAGCTGGACGAAGTGCTCAGGAAGTCATGACTTACATGACTATCCCTTCAACAATCAGTGGAGGCGCATCCATCTTTCAGGTCCGAATTGGTTCTGGTGAAGTTCTTTCTCCAGGTGATGATGCCGATTTTCTAGTCGCTTTTTATCAGGACAGTTACGAGAACCACATTAATTCTCTTCGTGACGGAGGGGTCTGCCTATATGACAGCGATCATGTCGAACCTGACACTAATGACAAGAGAGTCACTTATGTTGGCATACCTATGACATCAACGACAGTCGAGGCCATCGGAGGATCGGCGCGAGACAGGGGAAAAAATATTTTCGTTCTAGGTTTATTAACAAATCTCTTTGAATTAAATCGGGAAAAACTCATTACTATCATTGAAACACAATTCAAAAGGAAACATGAAAGTGTATTGCGCAATGCCATGTTGGCCTTTGATTCAGGATATGCATATGAAATCGGCCAAATCCATGATCACAATTATTCGTTTGAACCAGGATCGGCCGAAGAAGGAAATCGCATTACAACTGATGGAAACACAGCACTAACTTATGGCCTTCTAGCAGCTGGGGTAAGATATGGTGCAGGTTACCCTATAACTCCATGGTCCTCAATCATGGAAACTTTACGGTCTGAACTACCAAAATATGGAGGTATCTTTATACAGTCAGAAGACGAACTAGCAGCCATCGCTTCCACCGTCGGATTTGCTTATGCCGGCCATGTCGCAGTGACTGGAAGCTCTGGACCTGGCCTGTCATTAAAAATGGAAGCCTTAGGATATGCATCAATGGCTGAACTTCCTCTCGTCGTCATTAATGTTCAACGCGGGGGGCCATCGACAGGACTCCCAACTAGTGTAGAACAGAGCGACTTGATGCAAGCTATTTACGGCAGCCATGGAGATACACCCCGTGTTGTTATTGCTCCTAAGGATGTTGAAGACTGTTACCACACCGCCATCGAGGCATGCCACATCGCTAAGGAATTCAGCACCCCAGTCATCATTTTAACTGATCAGTCACTCGCGACTCGAATCGAGGCATTCCCAGAACCTGACCTATCCGATATTAAAGAGCCCGGATTGGATCTTGAACCTCGAGATGAAGAATTCCTACCCTACCCTCTCGAATCCGAAACTAAACATGCTCCTCCAGGCACTAAAATGCTAAACGGGAAGTACCCAGTCGTCACCGGACTCGAACATGATGAATGGGGCCACCCGAGCTCAAATCCTGAACTGCATCAAAAAATGACGAACCGCAGAAGGAATAAATTAAAAAGATTAGCCTCAACATTACCTGCGCCTGAAGTTTATGGAGCAGAAGAAGGTGACGTACTGCTAATTGGCTGGGGATCAACCTGGGGTCCTATCCGTGAAGCCGTAGACACTGCTCTAAAGAACGAGCAACAATTATCCGCTATCCATCTTCGCCACATTCACCCTATGCCCGAAGGCATTGATGATATAATTGGAAAGTTCAATAAATCGATCGTTATCGAAATGAATGACGAAGGATTATACGGATACGGACAACTGGCTACCCTCCTGCGCGCTCGTTATGCAAACCCAAACATACACAGTATTACTAAAACGGATGGTCTCGGCTTTAAAATTAGAGAGATCATCGCAGGAATCGAAAAAATTTCTGATCAGTAGTTCATACTAACAAAAAATTACCATGTCCTCTGTTGCTCCAGCTGATCCCGAAAAACTGACAAAAAAACAATTAAAAGCAGATCACCCTACATGGTGCCCAGGATGCGGAGACTTTACTGTACTCGCATGTTTCTTCAAAATTTTAGAAGAGCTACAAATCCCTCATCAAAACATATGTACCATTGCTGGTATAGGATGCTCTTCCAGATTTCCTTATTTCGTCAATTCACATGGCCTTCATTTTATTCACGGAAGGGCCCTACCTTTAGCAACTGGGGTAAGTTTATCGAGGCCAGATCTGCATGTTTTTGCTTTTGGAGGGGATGGTGATGGTTTCTCCATAGGAGGCAACCATTTAGAACACTGCGCCAGAAAAAATCCAAATTTAACCTATGTCATTATGGACAATTTTGTCTATGGACTGACAAAAAAACAAACGTCTCCAACTTCTCCAATAGGATTCCAGTCTAAGACGGACCCTAACGGCGCCATGGATATGCCCGTGAATCCAATGAAAAAATTAGTTGCGAGTGGCGCAAGTTTCATTGCCCGTACACATTCAACGCAAGTAAAGCATATGACTGAAATGTTCAGACGTGCCATTCAACACCCTGGCTTCTCTGTCATCGAAGTGTTATCAGAATGCCCCGTGTTTTATAAGGGCGCCTTCGATGATGGCAACCCTAGAAAGGGAGGCGAATTTGGAATCATAGATGAAAAGACAAGCGATGGGACACCGGAGGATGACGAAAGGCATGATGTGACCAGCGAAACCGATGCATATGCATTGGCCGATCTTCAATATCCAGGGAAATTTGGTGTCTTTTATCAGAAAGAGCGGCCTTCAAAAAATGATCTTGAAGAAAACTTGATCAAAACTAGCACCGAAAAATCAAATAGTGCTGATGCACGTCAATTGATCGAAGAACGTTTCAAGGCCATGAGGTAAATGTTTGTAAGGCAAATATCACTACGCAACACCTTCATACTATTATTATTTTGGCTGCTAACTATTAGAACAGCACTCGCTGCTCCGGACCCACCTCATACACTAACGGCAGAGGCACCAGTATTTGGTGAAATTGCAATAGAATGGTTAGATGATTCTAATGATGAAGATTCTTATATACTTCAGGTCAGTACCCTCCCTCAAACTGACTGGTCATCTCTAGGGTCATTTAATTCAGAGTCAAGGGACGTGACGCTAACTGGCGGATCCCCGGCGATAACCTACAAATTCCGCATCTTATCTATTGATGAATCAGGACAAGCTGCATCAAAGACAGCAACCGTCATAATGCCTGATAATTTTTCCAATAATCCTTTTGCAAATATAAATCAAGGAGAGCCGTTCTCATTACAATTAATTGCGAACAATCAATCCAAATCACAAACTATTACTTATGACGCATCTCCACTCCCTAATGGTTTATCAATTGATTCGGAAACAGGAATAATTAGCGGAACAGTATTAGAAGACGGATACTTCAATGTTTTATTAAGAGCAGAATACAGTTCTCCAGAAGCAACGCCTTCTCTCGCCAGACTAGCATTGAGAATCACTCCAGCCCTTTCTGCGCCTCAGCTAAAAGAGACCATTCCGGATGTGAAAATGATTATATCTGAAAATCCGGTCATTGTTAATTTGAATTCTTATTTCCAAGATCAAGACACTCGGATTGCTGTTCAAATTAATACCAATTATGGCAACATGGTATTCTCACTCTTTGATAAAACGTTGCCTGATCCTGTATCTAATTTCTTAACATATGTTGATCGAGAAAGTTATAATAATAACATTTTTCATCGATCCGTGAACTCTCAGGGACTAAATATTATTCAGTCCGGGAGCTACTCCTTAAAAGATAATAAATTCATTAGCTTACCCACTGATCCCCCAATAATAAACAAGCCAGGCATCACGAATAGCAGAGGGACCCTAGCCTTTGCTCGAACATCTGACCCAAACAGCGCAACTAGTGGTTGGTATATTAACACCCAAGACAATCCGGGATTGGACCTCGGTGACAGTTATACTGTTTTCGGTCGAGCTATAAATAATTCATTAGATGTGATTGATAAAATTGCAGCTTTCCCAACAGGATCTCACACGGTAATTCTTAACAATACACCCTATACATTATCGGATTTTCCAACTACTGACGGCCGATCTCCTTCCTTTAATGATTCTGAAAACATAATAAGAGTACAAAGTATTGTTCGCGTTCCAAGCTTCTCATATGAAATCAACTCGGACTCTGATCTTGGAATAGTTCGGGCAACAATTGAAACAAATGGTCAATCTCAGAACCTCGCACTCAAATCATTAAAGATTGGAAGCACTCAGCTTGAATTGTCCGGCACTGACATTGATGGGAATACAATAAAATCCTTAATTAACATAGAAGTTGAAAACAACTATGAGGCATGGTCAATATCTGAAGGGTTAGAGCCAGGTTCTAACGCAATGAATGACAGGCCCACAAAAGGACGGCTAAATAATTTGCAGTCCTACGCTTTCGGAGGAAAAGCCCTTGATGGCAATGACGATGAAGAACGCTTACCCAAGATTATATTCTTGGATTTGAATGGAGAAATAAGGCCCAGCATCAAATTATTTCATCGCAAATTTATTTCTGATCTTAATTATTCAGTTCAATCCAGTCATGATTTAAAAAACTGGAATGCTATTTGGTCAACCAGTGATGGCAAATCCTCCCCCTTGATAACTGACCTGAAGGAGGATGGAATTTTTTCCGAGATCACAATATTAAATCCCGTAAAAGAAGAAGCCAAATCACAACAATTCTTTAGAGTGCTAACAGATTATATTGGAGCGAATTAATAGAGATTTTTTTAAGAATGTGAGGACCTGAAAAATAGATAATGCAGTCAGGAATCACTATATTTTTGTATTAAAATAACTCTCTAAACTCTTCGTAAGCAAATAATGCAATCGATGAAAAATTGCTTACTGTAATATAAGCAATTGTTTGCCATGAACATACCAACCAAATTGTGAACTCCTACAAAATTCATTCTCTTACATGTGCTTTACTTATCATGATGGTGAGTTGCTCAGATAATGGAAGTAAAGTAACGACAAAAGAATCCATCCTAAATATTAAGAGCGAATCAAATCATGCTATAACTCAAGTAGAATTTTCAGAATTAACACATAATAAGGATCTTACATGGTCATCTTTTGACAACCCATCAAAGGACGGGTGGGACTCTGAACATTTTGCCAATAAAGCTTCAGATCAATTATCGCTAATAGCCCTGATCATCAAAGGCGCCGATCCTGACGCAGACAATAAACTAGTCACTGAAAAAGTATTATTTACAACAATTCGTCCTGAGACCTTGGACCTTATCTATGCAGATAAAGATTTTCACGTTCATCGTCAAAACGCAAAATCATTAACCACAAATAAAGGGGCGGAACTGTTTTTAAAGAACCTCAACAATTCTGAGACCTCAGCATCTGAAGAGATACAAGTGAAGTTTAAAATCATCGACGTTGAACTGAGCAAAAACGAATTTAAATCAACTCAACTCTGTTCAGTCTCATTCCGGACCAAAGAATCAATAACTGACGAAAGATCCGTTTGGGAAATTACTTGGGATGTGAATCAAAAAAAAGAGCTCAAAATCTCTTCCCTAAATGTCAGAGATTACGAAAGAACAATTCGCAAATCGCCTGAGAAATTATTTTCAGACTGTACAGAATCGATATTCTCCGGCAATTCTTCATATGAAGAACAACTGAGTAAGGGAGTCAATGAATGGCTCGAGAAGTTACCTGCGTACGCCATGCTGAATAGGTTCGGAACTCCTGGAATGGCCTTAGGAGATATTAACGGGGATGGGTTAGAGGATCTGTACTTGTGCCAAGAACCAGGCATCCCCAATAAACTATTCTTACAAAATAAAAACGGCACATTGAAAGACATCTCTAAAGAATGGAAAGTCGACTGGCTAGAGGACTCACGTAGCGCTCTATTAGTAGATTTAGATAATGATGGTGACCGTGACCTTGCCGTTGCGATGTATGGAAATATCGTCATCGCAGTCAATGAGGGAAATGAAATAGGATTTGAGATAGTTGACGTCATTGCTACCAGTGAATCCACCTCTTCATTATCTGCTGCCGATTACGATCTGGATGGCAAATTAGATATTTATGTTTGTTGCTATGCACCCAATAAATCTTCTGATGCTCTAGCCGTTCAATCAATGGGAGCAACTGCCCGACGTTTCGTTTATCATGATGACAACAATGGCCCAGAAAATTTTCTACTAAAGAATGAAACAGATTCAGGCAAGACCATATCTTTTCGGAATGTGACCAATGAAACTAGTATAAACACTAACAATCGAAGATGGTCATTTGCTGCAAGCTGGGAAGATTTTGATATTGATGGGGATCCTGATCTTTACGTGGCCAATGATTACGGGCGAAATAATCTTTATCGAAATGATGGAGGAACCTTTAAAGACGTCGCAGCTGAGCTGGGAGTCGAAGACAGTGCATCAGGCATGTCAGTCACTTGGGCCGACTATGATCTCGACGGTCGTCAGGACCTTTACGTATCAAATATGTTTTCAGCTGCAGGAAGCAGAATCACTTCTCAAAAAGAGTTTAAACCTGACGCTGACATTGGAACTCTCAAACGTTTCCGCAGATTCACTAGAGGGAACACATTATTTCGGAACACTACCGAAGGTTTCATCGATACAAGTGAAAGTGCCGGTGTCACAATGGGAAGGTGGGCCTGGGGCTCCCGATTCGTAGATTTAAACAATGATGGGTGGCAAGACTTAGTGGTAGCCAATGGATACTTAAGTTCGGCTGACAGTAGCACCGGTGATTTGTGAAGTTTTTTCTGGAGGCAGGTCGTGCCTCAAACATTTAATACTCTAAATGATAATAGAAAAGCAAACGAGTTGCCGCATACCCAACTCTCAAAAATGATCGAATCTGGACGCTCATTCAGCGGAAACGAACGTAACTGTGTGTTTATAAATACGGGTAAATCTATAAAATCGGGTGGAAAATTTGCTGACATATCTTTTTCAAGTGGACTCGATTATGAGGATGATGGCCGATCTGTGGTCCCAGTGGATTGGGACCACGATGGTGACATGGACATTTTCATATCAAACAGAAATGCGCCCAGGATTCGTTATTTAAGAAACGAATCCAATAATCCTAATAGCTCAATACAATTGAAGCTTTTAGGGAACGGGATCAGTTCAAATAAAGATGCCATTGGAGCAAGAGTTAAAATTAAAATTAATGGGCAAACTTTAGTTCAAACTCTCAGGGCCGGTGAAGGGTTCCTTTCTCAATCCTCTCAATATCTCCACTTCGGAACAGGCAATAATAAAGGGCCCTTCGATGTAAGCGTAAATTGGCCTGATAAAACCAATTCATCAGAAAATTTCACAGGCATAAGCCCAGGACGCCGGTATCTCTTAAAACAAGGAAAAGGAATAAGTGCTGAAATCAAAACTCGCCCCACGATAAAAACACTCAATCCATCTAATCCCGATATACCTCCTCCAGAACGCACAACCAGATCACCCATCACTCCATTACTGAGCGGAACCGAGCTAAAAATTAAAGGTGCAAATAATAAAACGATTTCAACAGGGTCAGGAACTTCTTCCTTAATTTTAATTTGGGCTAGTTGGTGTCCATCTTGCCGAGAAGAACTTCAGGAATTAACCAATAGGGAAAAAGACATCCGCAAAGCTGGCCTTCAAATTATAGCTCTCAATGTAGACACTCTTGGAGACGGCAAAGTAAAACAGGGCGCAGAAAAGGAAATCCTTAAAAATATGAATTTCCCCTTTGCTAGTTCCGTAGCTAATGCTGAAGTCCTTCAATCACTTCAGGAAATGCATGATGTCCATATAGGGTTAAGTCGTCCTCTCCCGATACCTTCGGCTTTTCTCTTGGATCCAAAAGGAAGAGTCTCTGTAATCTACAAGGGAAAACAACAATTAGACACGATAATTGCAGATTTAGAACACGCCAATCTGACCAGGGCCGAACGATCGATCCGATCAGCAGCGATAAAAGGAAGAGCCATCAATCATCCGGTTTCTATCGCGTCAGGAGATTTACAAGCAGCGTCATTGCAATTCAGGCGCGCTGCTAGCGAAGAAAAAAAAGGAAACATAGAAGCCGCTGAAAGCCATTATCTATGGGCCACTGAACTTGTTCCAAATTACTCTGCTGCCCAGATATCCCTCGGGAAATTATACTTAAAGAAAAGGGAATGGAAAAGCGCTGCTGAACGGATCTGGAAAGGACTGCAGCATGATCGAGGAAAGGCTGAAGATCACTACATCCTTGCAAAAACATATCAACAAATTGGTAAGAATAATGAAGTTCTCAAAAGCCTTGGAACTGCAATAGAACTAGATCCTGAATTTGCTCCAGCACTATTTGAGATTGCCGCCATTAATGTAAAATCAGGAAATATTCCAAATGCTCTGCTCCTATACCGTCAGGGCCTAAAGACTCAACCTGACAACCTTAAAGCTGCCAACAATCTGGCTTGGCTCCTTGCTACTTGCCAAGATGCGAAAGTACGAAATCCTAAAGAAGCACTTTTAATAGCTCAGAAAATTGTCAGAGCAACGAAAGAGCAAAATTCAGATGCGCTCGACACACTGGCAGCAGCGCAGGCCGCCTGTGGAGACTTTGAGTCGGCTATTAAAACAGTTAATAAAGCCATACTTCTCATTAAAACCGGCCAATTGCCAGCGCTCACAAATCAACTGAAAGCCAGATTAGATTCCTATCAGAACAGAAAACCTCACGTCGAATGAATCACTCGATTTGCCGGACTCTATAAAAAATTGTTTTCTCATTTCCCACAAAGAAATCATCCACATAAGTGGTTTGCTTACCTTCAGATATGACACCATCATCGAGCTCAGCCCATCCCCCATCATCTTCACTACTTTGAAGATTTGTTGAAAAATCAACTGCATAAGTTGCACCGGGACGTGAATTGAAGGTAATGGCTACTTGTGGCGCTTCAGAGTCATAAATAATTTCTGTAATCTGAAGCGCAACTGGTGCTGAACTGACCTGATTCGTCAGACCATACATGTGATAGCTTCCGGGAGCACCTTGAATTCCATCCGGAGTAGCAAGCACATCACATCGAATGCTAAGGGAACCGGATCCGTCCGCAGTGTAAGTGTAGCCGAGGTACCAGCCAACCTCACGATTGGGCAAGCTAAGCGGAGGAACTTCAGGATGGTCCTCACTAAATATAATGGAATTTGAATCCTGGTCACCAGCCGTGAATGTGAGTTCCTGTGTCCGTGCTGTACTATTGTCCCATTTGCGTGTATAGAGCCTCGTCTCGTATGTTTCACCGGGCGTGAGTCCACTCAATGTAAAAGTCTGATTAGAACCCGGACCCCCATCATTATTAAAAGTAAACGATCCTAAGAGTGCCTGAAGACCTTCACCAGTCACTTCACTGGCTCCAACGCTCCAGCCCCCATTATTATTATCGAGCTGATTTTTAACCGAAGATACCTCCCAATCAAAATTTTCTGGCGTTGTATTATTATTTAATAACTCAAATTCTACACCATTAACATTTTCTGCTCCACCGCCACTA
>SHBV01000004.1 GCA_004211885.1 Verrucomicrobiaceae bacterium | reverse complement strand
AAGCAGTCCCTATTGTTTGGATAGTTCTTGGCTCCTTTCTGAACGATTCGGATACCACCTTCAATCGCACGACGAACTTCTACTGAGTTCGTCTCTTCAGCATAAGCACCCAAAACAAGGGACAGAGGCATCAGTAGTAAAAATACTTTCATTCTATTAATTCTAACACCTCAGCATCTCTGCAACCAATCATATAATTATTTACTCCGATCTGAGTACTAATTGATTATGATCAGTGGTTGATCCATACCAATTAATTGGTATGAATATCACTATGAAAAGATTCCCACTCTTATTGGTCCTTCTGTCCTTAACTTTTTCCTTAAGTGCAATTACTCATGGAGCCGATCATAGAGGATTTGATAAAAAGAAATTGGCTAAGGTCGGAAATGAAGTGCAGCGCCTCATTGATGAAAAATTCATAGCTGGGGCCGTTACTCTGGTCGCTAGGGACGGAGAAATAGCCCATTTTGAGGCTCGTGGAGTGAGTGACCTTAGTTCTGGGAAGAAAATGAAGAAGGATACTATCTTCCGAATCTACTCAATGACAAAACCGATCACAACTACAGCTGTCATGATGCTGGTCGAAGATAAGAAAATATCCATTAGTGATCCTGTCTCAAAATTTCTTCCAGAATTTAAAAATCTTGTCGTCTATGATAAGTCCGGAAAACACAAGCCCGCCAAAAAACAAATTACCATTGCCGATCTAATGAGGCACACATCGGGCCTAAGCTACGGATTCGTTGGAGGAGAAGTCGCTTTCATGTACAACATTAAAAATGTACTCAACAGGAATGCATCCCTAGAGGACATGATGAAAAAAGTGACTAAGATTCCATTGCAAGAAGAGCCAGGAACAGTGTGGCGGTACAGTATAGCGATTGATGTTTTGGGCCGTGTAGTAGAAGTAGTATCCGGAAAATCCTTCAGGAATTTTCTTCACAGTGAAATTTTCAAACCTCTCGGAATGAAGGATACAGATTTTTTTGTTCCTAAGGAAAAATGGAACCGTTTCACTAACCAGAACGGAAGGAACGGCTCAGGAAAACTTTTTATCTCGGAATCAGCCTCGAAGAGTCAATTTAAGAAAATGCCCAAGAACGAATCTGGGGGCGGAGGCTTGTGCTCTACTGCCAATGACTACTTCAGGTTCTGCCAGATGATCCTGAATGGAGGTGAATTCAATGGTAAGCGTCTACTGACCAAAGAGACCGTGGACCTGATGATGTCGAATCACCTACCACCCTCGATCAAGAACATCGGCATTAATGACAATAGGCTGGGAATTGGATTTGGTTATGGATTCGCAGTTCGTTTCGAGGAAAGTGACTGGGGATTCGGCGGCCGCAAAGGCGAATGTGGCTGGGGAGGAGCAGCGAGTACTCATTTTTGGATCTCACAAAAGGACGGACTCATCGCAATAACTTTGCGCAACTTCATGCCCTATGAGTGGACTCTCGAAAAAGAACTCAAGACCCTCATCTATGATGCAATGAGTGATTGATATAATTACTTCAATCCAAGCTGTTCCACATATTTCTCTGCATTGATGTAAATATCATCCGCGCCGATCTGATCAAAAGGATTCTCTAAATGTTCCTGGATATTATCCAGACTCACTAAAATCATCGTAAACATGACAGGCAAAACGTAAACTAGGCTAGGAGCGTAATCCGCCGAAACTGCAGCAAAGTATGGCCCGTACAGGACCGGCAATATCGTCACAAAGAGGTCACTGAATGCACTCAATGTTCGAGGAGTTCTGTATTGATAAATGTGCTTAACGTCCTCAAAAGCAACAATCATTTTACTGAGGAACTGGTTACAGCGAGACGTCTCACCTGAGGGAAGACCATTGCCTCGCAAATCATCCTTAATGAATGCTGAAAGTTCCGAGAATTTTCTGTAAACTTTCTCTTCATGCTTCGTCATCTCAGAGACCGGATGAAGGAAGAGTGTCCGGCAACCATTCAGCAATTCTCCGAGTAGCCGCCTTCCCTTATCTAGTATCTGGTCGTCCGTATTTTCAAGCCAGTCCCGCGAAGCAAAGTAAATGGCCCGGCCATGAGCCTTAATCGAACTGTACTTTGCTAATGCGTTCTCTCGCCTCTTGTAAGCTCCACCGATTGAAAAGACGATCGGAAAGACGACTGCCGTTGCGATGAGTGTCATTGGAAATGCAGCTGTTAAATCAAACTTGCGGCACAGATACGTAGACAGGACCGCCAAGACAATTATGATAATCGTTTTAAAATTAATGATTATTGAGATTTGCTTTAATTTATTCACTTTTAATGCCGGTTCGTTTGATATCCTTTTTGGGCCTCTAAAAAGTTAATCACACTTTACGCTCTCTGTCACGTTATCCAGAATGTCCGTGCATTTAATCCATATTTGCAGACGATCAGGATCGATCGGTTTGGATAAGGTCAGTTCCGCGCTCCGCACGTGAGGCTCAATCCTCCCCAAGTACCCTATCCTTTGTTTTTTCTCATCTAATTTATCATAGGCTGTTATTTCATATCCGAACTGAGGTAAGGACTTGGAGTCAATTTTCCAACTCACATTGGCCTTCTCTTTACCTATTAATTTAGAACTGGTGGAATGAATCTTAATGGGCGCGTATCCGGGCCTCTTTTCATTTCTTTTAATGAAATGACTCGATGGATTATTGGTAGTCGGCCTAGTATTCGAACCTCCCGCGACCATGAAGTAATATTCTCCCTCAGAATCTTTGGCCACACCGCCGTTCCAATTATTCCTGAAGTTATAAGAACGTTTTCCCTTCTCAAGGTCCCAGCTATTTACTGAATACTTGCCACTGCCAAACGCGTGCCACTGACCCGTAAGTTTACGTTTCCAGCCATTTCGCAGATGCGTAGTACGGGCATTCTTTCCAGTCTCGAGCCAATCCTCAATGAAAGAATCATTACCGCCTAGAAAATGAGCGTCCTTCACTGCAACATCCATAGTGATCATGTGAGTCCATTCTTTGGTCTTAGCCGAACGGACCCAGTACCCATAGAATGTATGATCCTTAACGGGCCAACAACGAGCCACAAGTGTGTACCAGACATCAGTGTCCCAGCCCAATTCAAAGTTCCATGATTTTAGGCCAGTCCCTTCCCCGCCAAATTTTTCGGTGAGCGTTCCCGGGCCACGGTGAACGGCCCTGATCGGTGCCTTGTGATTCTTATGGTCCCAAATAGAAAAAATATAATTATGTGCCCTAGGGTGCGCCTGAATCCCAGCGTATCCGGCACCTTTCCCTGCCCATCCAAGGGCCTCATAATAAGTGTACATCGCTTCACCGCCCTTAGGCACGCGGACCTCATTGATGAGAATGTTACCCGCAAAATTCGCATCGTTATAAACTAGGTGAGAAGAAGGGGCAGCGTTCTGTCCCGCTTTGGCTTTGACGAAAATGAATCCCATGAAGATGGGAATTAGGATAATTAGGCGCATATTTGTTTTTCCTTAGTATTACACTTAGATTTTATACCATGATTTATTGATGCCCTGAGCATGATTTCATTTTCATTTTTATCATTGTTATTAATTCCCTGTGATTAAGTCATTGGTAAGGCTTCTGATCAATAGTATATAGTATAATGAGGAATATGAGAATTAGGATTGTATCGAATTTATTGGTCATTGGTTTTATAAAATCTGCACTTCTATCCGCATCAACTTTCGCTTCTGACAAAGCACCCTTTAAATATGTTTGGGGAACTGCCCACCATATATTGCCCAAAACACATTCGGATGAATCAGGCTATTTCTCACTGTGCGAAGGAAATGACGGACGCATATATGTAGGCACAGCAAAATATAATCATAACGCTTACCTAGTGGAATTTGACCCCGTCACCACTGAACAGCGCATAGTCATTGATGCTCACAAGGCATGCGAACTGGACGCAAAAGGATATGCTGCCCAGGCCAAGATCCATACACGCAATTTCGTCGGACCTAGCGGAATCATCTATGTAGGTACTAAGCAGGGATACGCGAAAGAAGGGGACAATTCGAAATATCCAGGAGGCTATCTAATCACCTACGATCCTCGTAACGATAAATCCAGTAATCTTGGCATGCCTTATAAGGAGCAGGGCATTGCTGACGTAGTCGCCGATGAAGATCGAGGTTTGATCTACGTTGTGACCTGCGAGGATCAGCACTGGATGAAGTATAATGTCACCACCAAAAAATTTACCGAGATCGGCCCCATACTTACCCCTTATGCAACGACTTTAGTTAGTGCTGATGGCAAGGCTCATGCATTGACTAAAGATTTCCATTTAGCCACCTATGATCCATCCACCGGAAAAGTTATTGAACGGAAGATTGAGATCAACGGAAAGCAATTTATCCGTCCTAATAAAAGTGCCATCCCGACGTGGAACCTGGCAACCAATGGTCACACTGCTTGGCTCATTATTATGAATGATGCCGCTCTTATCTCCATCAATCTCTCATCCAAAATAAATAAAGTTACGGGTCTAAATCACGGTCCTATGCTTGAAGGAGAAGGCCCCGATTCGCGTAGCGCTCTGACCATCGCACCGGACGGTAAAATATATACTCTGATCAGTGTAAAAAATAAGACCGGATTCGGTAATCACAGACTACATCACCTCTGCCGCTATGATCCTATAGAAAAAATCCATGAGGACCTCGGTGTCTTGGCAGTGAAGAATCCCGACTTCTTTAACTTTAATCCCGTCAATGGGAAGAAACCTCCATGGAGCCATGGTTATCACACATTGCCGGACGGTACCCTGACCCCATTACACAATCATATGGCACTGATCGCTGGTAGGGACAACACATTGTACGCGACCATCATTTACCCTTTCACTTTACTCAAAATTGATACTTACAAGAAACAACCTGATGCCCCAAGCCCTTCCAAGAAATACTTCCAAAAAATCCATCAACAATTGGATCGAGTTGAGAAAAATCTTCCTCAACTGACTGCTTTGGGCGAGTTGGCAGCTGAGCGATATGACAAGGGAGGCTTGATCGGCTTTCATTGGTTCGGCACCACACTCGAACAGGAACTGATAGGTCGTAGCGGTGGCCTTATGCATATTGGATTCGACCGTCCGTGGAAAGAGAAGAAACTGCGGACCGACGAAGAAAAGGCTCAAGACATTGCGGTCCTGGCATGGGACTCAGACCCTAAGCCAAATGAACTGAAGCGGCTCCAAAACATCAAAGACTCGGGACAGTATCTCCTCGGCTTTGGATCCAAGCGTAATCCTAATCTTGCCAAGCACATCAAACTTTGCGATTCATGGGTAGATTCAGATACGGAAGCTAAGGACCTAAGCCCTGGAAAACTTAATCACGTAATGAATGCAGTGTCAGGATGGGTCTGGATGGCTGAATTTATCGCAGCTCATACCCGCAAAGGACGAATGCCTCCAGTATGGAAAAGTTGGGTCATGAAGGATGGGCGCGCTTGGTCTGATCGGTTTTTCCGCAAGACCAAATATCATAAAGAATTTTCTGTCCCCCCGATCCAGGAAGGGGTCCTAGGAAAAGAATACCTTCATCGTATCCGATCCCAACTCTCAGCATTAGAAAATACCCAATCACCTGCAATACATCAATTTGCTAAAACTATCGCAGCTGAAAAAAGAGCCGGCCGGCGCACATTAGTAGCGTCAAGCGGTCACATGGTGATGAATTATGTAGGGAAATTTTCCGATTCGATGTGGGCTGACAATGTTGAGGTCCATGAGAACCTAGAATCGCAGCTCAATAACTTTAAGAAAAAATCTACTCGGGACGGTCTCGTTCTCCGGCTCGGCTACTTTGGCCTCAGTAACAAAATTGATGCCCTGTTCAAGGAAAAAAAGAATCGGGTCCTCCTGATGACCGCAGAAAATCCTCTCCCAGAATTCTCTTCGTATCTGAATTACCCAGAGAGAGTTGATCTCGGGCTTGCTTTCGGAGACGCTTGCGTGCCCATTGAAGGATATCCAATCTCACTATTTCCACCCAGTGGCGTGGTTAAGGCCGTGGCCTATGAGGCGTTAAATATCGAAATTCTTGATGATCTGAAAAATTAATCGAGGCCTTAGTGATATTATGTAGTTGGTAAATTAACGGGGCAGATGCTAACTTTAATGCATGAAGAAATTCCTGCTAGTCGTGCCATTATCTCTTCTTTACCTAAGTGGCTGTGGAATTAGAATAACCACCGAACTGGAATTTCCAGAATTAAAAGAAGCATTATTAGCTCCTGAAGACGAATCCATAGAAAAGTAAGGACCTTGCCTGTTTACAAATTCTCGATGGTTATTGCATAAGATACCAATGAAAAGCCGCTGCCATCTCGCTAACACAAAGAGGATACCGATTGGAATCCTCTGCCTCCTTTTCATTATCAATGCTTTATCAGCAAATGAGATTGACCAAAATGATGCGAGCTCAAAACAGGGCCTAGTCGCAGCCTACGACTTCACATCAAATTCAGGAAATCTCGTCATGGACCGTTCTGGCGCAAAACCATTGGTTAATCTCTTAATTAATGAACCCCGCAATGTTCTCCGCGCCAATGGCTCAATCAAATTCATCAAGGGCACAACCGCCCGTTCAATGACCCCCCCTTCAAAAATCATAAATGCATTGAAAGGTTCCAATACGATCAGTGCGGAGGTTTGGTTTAAGCCTTCCAATCTGAAGCAGGACGGACCAGCCCGGCTAATAACAATATCAGGCGGCACGTCAGATCGTAACTTTACTATTGGGCAAGAGGGGCGGTCCTTGCAGGCCCGGGTCCGCACCACCAGTACCAGCAAAAATGGCCTTCCGGCACTGGAGAGTAATGCATTACTAACCACTAAAGTCACTCATGCTGTCTATTCATTCAACAGAGGACGGGCAAAGCTTTATATTAACGGTCGACTTGTTAAAGAACAAAAAATTAGCGGGACATTTGATAATTGGGATAAGAATTTCAAAATCTCAATCGGCAACGAAGTGTCCAATAACAGGCCATGGTTAGGGACGATATACTATGCTGCAATATACAATCGTGAACTCAATCCAAATGAAATTACCGCACGGTATGAAGCCGGAAAAGATAAAAGAGGAGTACCAGTAATTGATAAGGTTGCAGAAAACTCCAAGCTATTTGAGAGGAGCATTGCCCCAATCTTAGCCAATCACTGCCTCGAGTGTCATGACGCGGCGAACGCGAAGGGAGACCTTGACCTTTCTCGAAAGATCACAGCATTCGCTGATGAGGGAATCATCGCATCGGGCCATTCATCGAAGAGTCTTCTCTGGGAATCAGTTTCAAAAAACGAAATGCCAAAGAAGCGCCCACCATTGACTGACAAAGAAAAAAAATCCCTCAAAGATTGGTTAGACGGTGGGGCAAACTGGACACTCAAGACCATTGATCCTGCCGTGTATGTGCATGAGGAAAAGACCCAAAAACATTGGATCCGCAGGCTCACAGTTGAAGAATACATATCAACGGTCAATGCAACTATGGGAGTTGATATATCTAAAGAAGCCCTTGAAATACTGCCCGCTGATCTGCGAGCCGATGGGTTTTCGAATACCGCTTATAACCTGAACGTTGACCTGGAACACGTCCTAGCCTATTCGCAGCTCGCCTCAAAAATCATAACAAAAATAGACATTAAAAAATTCGCTCAACGCTTCTCCAACAACCAAAGCTTCACTGACAAGAACATGGCCCAGTTCCTCGAGAAGTTAGGCCTCTGGGTCCTGAGGGGCCCTCTTGAGAAAAAAGAAATCGTAATCTATAGAGGCATTACAACTACTGCAGTCGCTAGCGGAGCAAATTATCAGGAAGCAATCGCTCTGGTCCTCGAAGCCATGCTTCAGTCCCCACGTTTCATTTATCGTATTGAAGATAATAATTCCGGTGAGATCGTCAGTGATACTGAACTTGCAGTACGACTCAGCTACTTCATTTGGGGATCTTCTCCAGACAAGGCACTCTATGACGCGACACTCAAAGGAAACTTCAGTGATCCGGAGACAATAAGATCTCATGTTGACCGCATGCTTGGTGACCCACGTGCCATTGATCAGTCCATCCGATTCCTAAGACAGTGGCTGAACCTTGATAGCCTTGCAAATCTCCGGCCAGACAAAAAACATTTCCCTGAATGGGAACCTCAATTGGCCGAGGACATGGACTCAGAAACGGTTGCTTTTTTTAAAGAAGTGATCTGGGAAAAGAAGCTCCCAATGTCTCAACTACTGAATGCTCAGTTCACTTACCTGACTCCCAAACTAGCAAAACACTACGGCATAAGAGAAAAAGATAGCAATGAGTTGGCCCGCTATGATTTGAGTGAAGTCTCCTCCAGAGGAGGACTCCTCACACAGGGCAGCACACTCACGATTGGAGGCGATGAAGCTTCAATGGTAACGCGTGGTCTTTTCGTTTTACATGATCTTTTGAGGGGAGTCGTAAAGGATCCACCACCTTGCGTTGATACTACTCCAGTACCTATCAAGCCAGGCCTAAGTCAAAGACTCATCGCGGAAAAACGTATATCCAACAAAAATTGCGGGGGGTGTCACTCAAGATTTGAGCCTCTGGCCTTCGGACTCGAACGCTTTGATGGACTAGGCACTTATATGAAGAATGACAGCTTAGGTAATTTATTAAGGGAGGATGGAAAAATCCTTATTCCCGGAGAAGCTACGCCGCTGAGCTATGAAAGTTCCGCAAAACTGATGGACTTACTTTCTCAAAGTGACCGTGTGAGTCACAGCTTAACGTGGAAAATAACGCAGTTTGCAATGGGCAGGCCATTAGGCGCGAAAGATGTTAGCAAGGTTGACAAGATTCACCAAAGAGCAAAAAATAATGGAAGCACCTATCCGAGCATCATTCACGCTATAGCAACTAGTGATCTGATTCATAGTAAGGAAATACAAGAGAACAAATGAAGAAGAAACTTAACCGACGAGCGCTACTCAAAGGACTCGGCTCTGTCAGTATCGGCTTGCCGCTACTAGAGGAAATGATCACGGTAGATGCCCTCGGAGCAAGTGACGCTAAAATTCCTGTACGCGCATTCAATGTCTTCTTTGGCCTTGGCATTCCCTCTCCACTACAATCAGAAGGATTTAATGACGTGCTCGAACCTCTCAAGCCGCTATCAGATAAGTTACTTATTATGCGCAACGTTGATCATGTCCGCTGTGATGTGCGCGGCATAAATGCCCATTTTGATGGGGCCACTGCTTCCTTTACTGCGGAACCAGCAGGAGGAGAAGCGAAGGCGGGAGGACCCTCAATTGATCAAGTCATTCGCCATTCAAGTTACCCTAACGGCATGCCTAATGGAATGATCTCATCACTCGTTGCCGGCACCTTCTTCAGACGCAGTCGTGTCGGCAGATACCACCACAGCTATAATCTTGATGGAACAGTATCCGCAAGGATGCAGGAAAAACCTCGGGACTTATTTGATCGTGTCTTTGGAAGCTTAAGTGACCAGGAAAATAATTACAAGCGTCTGAAGAGGAGCGTACTGGACTCAGTGCTGGAGCAGTACCGGTTCTTTACCGGATCAAATTCCCCATTAGGAGCATCCTCAAAAGGACGTATTAAGGATCACCTTGACCGTGTACGTGAATTTGAACAGAGGGCCTTTTCTCTAGCCAAGAAAAATGAACAAGGACCAAAAGCTCCTCCCCCTTCGCGTCTACCGCATGGCGGCCCGGCTGACCCGGGTGGCGAGGGAATTGATATTACGCTCGATGAACTCAGAACTGAATGGCGACTCCTCGCTGATCTTTATACCCTGGCCATCGAAATGGACAGGGCACGTTTCGGGTCAATCACATTCCTAGCAGCAGGAGAACGGATCCGACTCACTGGAGAATATAAATACAATGACCGTGTCCGTTACAATTTCAATGACTCTACTGAGCATGGGCGAGGAGGATCAGGAGGATGCAGCCACGAGTGGTGGCACAAGTTTGATGAAAAACGCGACAATAAGCAATTGCGTGCTCATGCGCATATGAAAATGAATGAGCTTGCCTATTTCATGAATCGCCTTGATCGGGTCAAAGAACCCAATGGCAAAAGCTTACTTGAGAATTCTCTACTCACCATATCCACTGAGTCCGGTGACGGGCGTCACAACAATGTGAAAAGAGAATTGTCCGGAGTCTTTCATGCGGTGACCGAAGCTAACGGTAGATTCAAGACGGGACAAATCATGGATGTGAAGGCTCAGGGAATTGACCTCTACAACACAATGCTCGGCGCAATGGGCGCGGATCCTCAACTAGGTCCAAAAGACTATGATCACAGCTCAATTGATAAGATCCTAGTTTAAAGTATTTGCATTAAATTACTGCTTCGCGGCTTTACGTATTGTTGCTAAATTCTGTTGAATTTGTACTGTTTTCTCGGCAGCTATCTTGTCGGCATCAGCAAGAGGCATCCCTTTTTTCATGGGCCGCTTATGGCCTATCTTGGTCAACCAAGCATCACGTTGGACCCGCATACGCTCACGAAGAAACAATAGCAAACGGCCATAGGAATTTGGTTGAGGATCATTGATAGGCGGTTTGTCCTCAAAGTAAGAAATTATTTGTTGAGCCATCAATTCATGCCCCTCTGTCCCAGGGTGAATCCCGTCACGGGAATACTTGAATTTTGGATCCTTTGCCTTCCTCTCTTCTAGATTTTTTTTCATAACAGAATGCAAATCGATTACTCTCCAACCATTCTGACGCTTAGAAATCAGCCACTCGGAATAAGCTTTCATCACATCATCATAATCAAATTTCGGGTTAGGCTTATCGTAGACTGGGGACGTCATAAAAATGATCTCCGCTCCTTGAGCCTCAGCCTTTGCCTTCAGTCGCTGTAAACCGTCCTTGTAACTATCGAACCGATCCGCATCAAATGGTTTGTATATACCGCAGTTAATTCCGTAGCAGGCAATGATCAGATCAGGCTTTAACGCATTTAATGCCCTGTCCAGACGCTCGTGCAGATTAGGTCGTGGAAAACCGTGCCTAAGGTGCCCCGGCTCAGACAAACCGGAGACTGTCTCACTCGGTATTCCCTGATTAAGAATTTCTAAGCTGATCTCGGGATGATTCACGGTCAACCACCTCTCGAAAAGCACTACATACTCTCCTCCATAAGTAATACTGTCCCCAAAAAATACCAGCTTCTTGGAGTCTTTGAGAATCTCGAAGTTGTCATTTGCTTGAACGTTAGAATAGGTCAATGCAAAGGCACTTAACAGTATTCTTAGTAGAGGTTTTTTATATCGAATCTTAGTCATCATTTGCAAAGGCTGTTGCCACTAGTCATACGCCATTACATTTTTTATGTAAATTTGTAATGGGTTAGACTAAATACATATGTTATGTATAGATTTAATGATAAATCGTTCAATTATCCTAAGTATAATATGCTGCATTTTTGCTACACTGCCAACATCCTTAGCCGATTCCTTTGTATTAAATACGAACGGTAAGCAGCTATACAAGTGGGATGGGACCTACCTCAGAACCACTTCAGGCAAGCAACTCTACAAGTGGGATGGGACTTACATCAGAACCACTTCAGGCAAGCAACTCTACAAGTGGGACGGTACATACCTAAGAACAACTTCAGGCAAGCAGCTTTACAAGTGGGATGGCACATACATTAGAACCACTTCAGGCAAGCAACTCTACAAGTGGGACGGGACTTACATCAGAACCCCCTCGGGCAAGCAACTATTTAAGACTAGAGGGATTATAAGTATTGCCATTCTCATTGCTTTAGCCACTGGCAGTCTTTAATTCAAATGAAATTTACTCAGGAGGAATTAACTCAGGCGGAAAGCGAGGCAATAGTTGCTTTGGTCGTTACTGAACTTAAGGAGCGGAAACGGACCTTTATTATTGCAGTAATGCCTTGGTCATTAGCGCTGGGACTCTTTTGGTCTTTAGCAATTCACCTGTACATGAGCCTCGGAGGTTGGCCCGAAATGAGGGGAACGAGGGGCTTTTCATCGGTACTGCTCTTGCATGCTAACATTCATTATAACTATCTGATGTTCCTTTCACTCTTAACACTTTTCGTCTGTCCAGTCATGTTCCTGCTATGTCTATTAATTAAGCGTTTGAAAAAACTAATCATTTATCCCTCAATCCAAATATTAGGAGGGCTGTTATTTCTTCTCCAAATGTTGTTTGCTCCAGATGGTTATACTGATTGGTTATGGGGCTAATCAATCAAAAATAAATCTAAGAACAATTTGTCCCAATACGTTATTTAACTAGAAAAATGAAAATTCACAAAAAAATCAGCACCACACTTTTGAGCTTACTCATGTCCTCCCTGACCCTTTCATCTTATGGATTGGACAGGGATTACGTGCCCCGCGCAATACTCACTAAGGGTCAGGAAAAGGAAGTAATCGCCTTGGCCAAAAAATGCGGCATGGAAGGAGTGTCCAAGATCTCTACTCACAACATGTACCCAACTCCTTTTCGTGGCATACAGTTACAAGGGCCCGAACAGATCAGGGGCCGTGAAGTTTCCTATCAAATCCTAAGCATGAGCCATAGTGAATGGCTCGATCCGCAAGCAAAGCCCGGGAAAGCCGAAATCAAGATGGGTAAGTTCTGGGCGGGCAAACCCTATACACAGAAGAAAACCATCCTCAAAGTAGGTAAGAAGCAGTTCAGGACCGGATCAATCAATGGAATGACCCCCGAAGAATGTGAAAGCATCCTAAAATTATTATTGAGTAAAAAATATGAAATTGGACCCGCAGTTAATAAAAGGTCACTGGAGGAAGTGGGCTGGAACAAACCAAATAATTTCTCCAAACGTGGTGAATCCATATCAGTTGGATTCCTGCATAAGGCCAAGGACTCCGGATTCTTTGATCTTCAAATTAAGATGGTCGGTAAGAAACTCACCATCGAACAAATGTTTCAGGCAATCCCTTAAGCAAAAACATGCCCTTAAAAAACAAACGATTATGAATCCTAAAACTAAATTCATCCACTCACTCACTGCCGCCACAATATTAACGGCCCTAACTTTTCCAGTCTTCGCTGAGGATAAAACCTTACCGGATCCAGACGGTAAGCCAGCCGATATGACAAAGAAGGTTAAGGTGTTCCTGATCATGGGCCAGTCAAACACGCTCGAGATGGGAAGAGTCAAAGGCGACAAGGAAGGTACGCTCGAATATGCGGTTAAGACCGAAAATCTCTACCCCTTCATGGTCGATGAGGAGGGCAACTGGACCAAGCGTCAAGACGTGCGCAATGTCCACACACAGGGCAGCGGCGGACCAAACGGACGGGGCGGAGTTCGGCGTAATGACTGGCTGACTGTCTCCGGGGGAAAAATTGGTATCGAGATTGGCATCGGCCATCACTTGGGCAACGCACTAGATGAACCCGTGCTAATTCTCAAGAGCTCGATCGGTAACCGGAGCCTCGGCTGGGATCTACTTCCTCCGGGCAGTCCGCGTCACGAGGTCGAGACAACCGACAAAAAGACTGGAAAGAAGATTATCCTCGTTACCCCAGCCTATAATGACAAGGTTCGTTATCCGAGCTGGACCAAGGGCGAAGTGCCCGAGCCTCCCAAGCATAACTGGCATGCCGGTTTGCAATACGAGGGCGACGTGGCTCGAGCCAAGGCAGTGCTCAAGGATCTCGATAAGCACTATCCTGGAGGTAAGGGGTACGAAGTGGCCGGATTTTTATGGTGGCAGGGAGATAAGGATCGCTACAACGCCGCTCATTCAACCATGTATGGAAAAAATCTCGTGCAACTCTTCAAAACTCTCCGCAAGGAATTCAATGCCCCCAAAGCCAAGATGGTCGTCGCCACCCTCGGCCAGACCAACAAGGACAGCGCAACAGGTAATGAAAAAATGATCATCGACGGCATGTTCGCCTTTGCTAAATCCCACAAGGGTGACGCCATCACCGTTTACACAAACCCGTTGAGCATGGGATCTGCCTCTAATGCCCACTACGGTGGCAATGCCAAGACCTATATGAACGTCGGTGAAGCGATGGGAAAAGCTATGGCCAAGCTCCTACTATCTGAGTAAAAATAACAGTTTTTGATAAATAAAGTTAAGTTGAAAAGAAAAAAGTAAGCATCGCTTTTCTTCTCCGTCTTTGGTATTAGTACCAAAGATGTTCAAATTTACTGACATCTATAATTGGTTCCACGTCATTGTATTACCAATTTTCCTTGTAGTCCCGACCCTATGCCTTGCATAGTCAGGGAACGATCACCTTCGATGCTCGTTCCTGTGATTCGAAAGGTAATTGGGATGTCACGTAAAAATGGGAAATTAAAACATCCAATGGTTCGAAGATTCCTTCAAAATGGGAGCCGTTCGGTTATGATTATAATGATAAGTTTGATCCGTTCCTCATTCGCCATCGTAGCGAATAATCTGAAAGGATTTACTTATCCAGTCAGTCCTTAGGCACGAGACTACTCCACCAATCCTTGTTAGGGACGAAAGTGCCCTTAAGGTAATTCGCAGCCCGCTTTTCAAGGCCCTGTAATTGGCCCTCGCTAGCGTTTTGTATTTGCCGGTACTTCAAGTCAGCATTGAAACGGTCATCGGAGACAGGAATACGTGCCCCAGTTTCCTTTAACCACTTATCCAGTTTCGCACGCAGGGCCTTAACCTTCTGCTGATTCGACTGAGCCAGATCAGCTCTCTCCCCAATATCTTTAGTAAGATCGTACAATTCATTCCTACCGTCCTCGTGATAATGAATGAGTTTGAAATTACCTGATCGAACAATCGATGAAGGCTCACCGCCCTGATTACCATAGTGCGGATAATGCCAAAAAAGATCACGGTCTGCGATCCTGTCGCCCTTGAGTAATGGCATGAGGCTGACACCGTCAACGTGTTGTCGCGGCTTCAGAGACAACCCAGCCAACTCAAGAATGGTAGGGTAAAAGTCCGTTCCAGTGACTGGGGTAGAATTAGTGGATCCGGGTTCAGTCAAGTTAGGCACATGAATGTAATATGGCTGACGAATTCCACCCTCCCATTGGCGCCCCTTACCGCCTCGGAAAGGCAAGCAGGCAGTAGCGAAAGCGTCTCCGGACGATACTCCGCCATTGTCGGAGGTGAAGATAACAACAGTATTCTTATCTAGTCCTAAATCACGGAGCCTTTTAAGGACGATGCCCACAGCATTGTCAAGTGACTCCATCATTCCCGCATAGATAGGATTATCCTGCACTTGCCGCACTCCCTTAGTGCGGTCGAACTTGAAACGGGATCCCGTCAATCCTAGTGCTGCGGCTTTTTTTTGGTACTTTTGCCAAAGCGTTTGAGTGGTCTGAATTGGCCCATGCACGGAATAAAAAGAAAGGTAAGCGAAAAAATTTCGTTTCTTATTTGCCTCAATGAAGTCGGCCGTGTCCTTGGCCAAACGTATAGGTAAAGATTCACCCTTGAGCCCGTCCCTCATCTTGGGATTATTGTACGGCGAAAAATAACCTCCCGGGGGACCTCCCCGATGATGACCTCCAACATTGATATCAAATCCATGATCCTCAGGGAACGATCCTTCTCCTCCCAAGTGCCATTTACCTGCAAAGAAGGTCCTGTACCCGCCTGCCTTCATCGCTTCAGCAATGGTAGTTTCCTCCTTCGGCAAAGAGTGCACATACTCGACAGGTAGCACTCGATCATTGCGTCTCCAGTTCTTCCCGGTAGCAGCGCCTATCCAGTCAGTAATCTTGTTCCGTGCAGGGTACGTGCCCAGCATGATACTGGCTCGGGAAGGGCTACAGACCTGACATGTAGAATATCCATTAGAAAATCGCATCCCACTCCTAGCCAAAGCATCAATGTTTGGCGTCTCATAGAAGGTACTACCTTCGCAACTCATGTCCTGCTTACCCAAGTCATCAACCAAAATGAAAACAAAATTCAGCTTACTTGGCTCAGCTCCTAGAGTGGGTGCAATGCATGCAGCCCAGATAAATATTGAGATTAATCGTTTTTTCATTCTGTCTTTCCTATAGTCAGTTAATGTAACCCTGTACCCAACCCCTCGAGCCTTGCGGTGGAATGCTATCGGCAATGTCTTTACCATCAGCTAATTTGAATGCAACTGCTAATGGAAATCGACCCTTAGGAGCATTTCTAGTATACTTACCTTCGCCCCAATATTGGCCTTTTGCGACGGCATCAAAACCGGTAATTTCGCCCCCTTCTGTTTTGATCATTCCAAGTATTTGAGTTTCGTATCCACGGTCACCCTGATCATTTCTTAGAACTACTTTGGCGGAAAGCTGACCATTTTCCAGATTCCCTTTAATCGTTCTAATATCGCTAAGTCTCCACATTGTAGGCTCTCCACGCGTATTATCCACCAAGTGGAATCGGACCAATCGGCGAAGAAAAGTGTCAGGTAATTTTCCATTTATTAATTCTTTTTTCTCGCTAACGGTGACCCAAAAATTGTCCCTACCGAGGGACCTATGCATTATTTTACGGTAAGTATTTTCCGTTTTTTCATAACCATCTAAGACCTTAGTGGTTACTCTTATAACTAAACCTCCCTTAGGTGGACTAGGATTGTACCTAGGATCAGACTTACCTTTTATTATCTTGCCGAAGTCTGTGGTTCGAGGTTCTTTCATGGCTTTCCTCATCATATTGATCACGCGTTCAGCTCCTCGATTGTTAGAAAATCCAAGGAATTTTCCTGATGCATCAGCAATATAAAGCCCCTGAGTAGTTCCCTTCCCGACCTTCCTTGGGCCCTGATTGGCTATTTTTTGATAGAACGAGCCCTCATTATCCTTTTGTCGGCGCTGATAAGCCTGGTCTATAGCAATCGGGATAAAATTATCTTTAAGCAGTTGAACGACTTCAGGATTTTTAAATGTGGACTCACGGTCCAGTACACCATTGTTTCACGTACAAGCCATGGGATGACCATCCATGGCCCAAATGAAAATTAATTTGTTCTGCTCAATCGCATCATTTTGCCCATCAATGACTGATATCTTCCACGGAATCGAACGCCAGATTTCATCCGGATCAGGCTGTAATTGTTGATGTAATTTTTCAAACTCTTCATGAGTTAAAGACCAAGTGATTTGGCTGATTCCCAAGAAAATGAGCAGAAAGTATTTCATTTTTCTATTCTTTCATAGTCAATACCACTGTCAATAATTACCCCATTATTCTATTTTTCTATTAGTAGATTATCTTGGGTAAAGAAATTCAGCTACGTATCTTAATCTCTGAAGGGGCGAGTCCATTTAATAACCCACCATTTAGGAAGCTTAATCCCAATATAAGATGCGGGTATCTGCACGAACCCTTTATAAAAATGATTTATTCTAATCGTGTGTTTTCTTTGCTTCGACCATGACACTGCAGCGAGTGTTAACCCGCATATAAAATAAACACAGAATATAGCTAAGAGTATTTTACATAACACCTTCTTCACCTCGTTTATCGAATAGCTTCTCTTATCAAATCAACTTCCTCAAATTTTCAATTCCAATAATTTTTTACACTTATTTCGCCACAAATTATTTTCCTAAGAGGCGTAAAATCCGTACAAGCAACTGGTAAAAAAATTGTATTTTTGTAAGAATGCATAAGTTCAGGGGATTAAATTGTTTTCTCTATTACCCTGCAAAAGCGACTAAGATATGAAGAAACTACTATTGCCATACATTCTTCTCGCTTGGTCACTGATAACTTTCGAATCAACAGCAAAACCTCCGCCTAATATTGTCTTCATCTTGAGCGATGACCAGGCCTGGACGGATTATAGTTTCATGGGTCACCCTGAAATCAAGACACCACACCTTGATGAATTAGCCCGTCAAAGCCTCGTTTTCGAGCGCGGGTACGTAGCTGCTCCACTGTGCCGCCCATCATTAGCATCAATGCTTACCGGACTCTATCCCTTTCAGCACGGCATCACGGGAAACGATGTTGACGGACCGAACCAAAGAGCCGAACTAGATGTGCCTGTACGTGAGCAATTTTACACTCATCAAAACTTCGTCAGAACTTTGACAAATAATGGCTATCTAGCTCATCAGTCCGGCAAATGGTGGGAAGGATCATGGAAAGACGGTGGCTTCACGCATGGCATGACACACGGGGACCCGGCCCGGGGAGGACGACACGGAGATGAGGGCCTTACGATCGGCCGTAAATCGATGCAACCAGTCAAGGAGTTCATTGATATGGCCATTGAAAAGCAACGACCATTCCTGACGTGGTATGCCCCTTTTCTACCACACACTCCCCACAATCCCCCGGCACAGCTATTGCAAAAATACATCGTGCCCGGACGCTCAAAGGATGAGGCTAAATACTTTGCGATGTGCGAATGGTTTGATAGCACTTGCGGAGAACTGCTTAATTATCTGGATAAGAAAGAGATCAGAAAAAATACATTAATTATCTATATCTGCGATAATGGATGGGCTGCGGCCAGCACCAACAAAGATGATCCGGCTCAAAAACTCTGGAAGGGATACGCTCAGCGCTCCAAGAGCTCACCTTTTGAGAAGGGTATCCGCACACCAATCATGTTATCTTGGCCTGAACAAATTAAAAAGGAACGTACACAGGACCTGGCTCATGCCATTGACCTTTTCCCCACTATTGCCGCAGCTGCCGGGCTAAAATTGACAGTAAAGTTGGCTGGTATAAACTTACTTGATAGGCAGGCAAGGGCAAATCGCAGGCATGTCTTTGGGGTTTGTCATTCCGTTTACAACATGAGTACCGGCAATCCCGACGGGACTCTTCAATATCTCTGGTGCGTCGAGGATGAATGGAAACTTCTTCTGCGCTACAATGGGTTAGACACGACGCGCTACAAGCAACTGCACATCTGGGACAAGGAACCCACGAGACTATATAACTTAAAGAACGATCCTCATGAAAAAAACGAGTTATCCGCAATGCATCCGGAAACCGTCAAACGCCTAAGAAAAAGAATTCATAAATGGCATCTTGTGCCATGATCCCTGACCACGAAGAATGAGTTAAGGGAGCATTGGAAAAGGTCCAGAAATGTAGTAAGCATACGACGTGATAAAATCGCAGTGTATTACCGTGTTCTTTTTTCTTTTCAGTTCGTTTTGTGCGTTGAGTCAACAACTCATTAACAAGACACTGAGGATTGATGGAACCACTAGAGAGTACCTTGTCTATCTACCATCAAATTTTGATAGCTCTGAATCAATTCCAGTGCTGTTCTGCTTCCATGGTGGCGACATGTACGCTGAATCCATGATGCGCTTCACTGCCGATTTTCGTCAACTCGCAGATGCAAATCAGTTCATTGCGGTCTATCCCCAAGGCCTAGTCACCAATTCAAAAGGTGGAAGTTCGACTACTTGGAATTATGAGGGACCCTATGATAATGGGACAGACGAAATAGGATTTGCAGAAGCCATGATAGATGACCTCGTAGCCGATCACTCCGCCGACTCTGATAGGATATATGCTTGCGGTTTTTCGCAAGGTGGAAATCTGATGTGGGACTACGCTAGCTTACTTGGCAATCGCTTTGCTGCGATAGCCTCTGTCGCCGCTAGTATGTGGGAATGGACCTATGAGGATTTTTCACCAACTAGCCGTACAGGAATCCTAACTATTCATGGAACTAACGACTCATATAATCCATACAATGGAAACCAGTATTCGATTTCGATGAACCAACTCAATGAGTATTGGGTTTCTATTAACGGTTCCCAGTCTTCGCCCTCTACTAATCAATTCAGTAGAAATGTTACACGTTATCTGTGGGCCGAAGCCGAAGGCTGTCATACAGTCGAGCATTATCGGGTTCAGGAAGGGTTTCATGATTGGCCCTCCTTCTCGGAACAAGTCATATGGGATTTTGTCTCTCAATATAATATCGACGGCTTAATTGGCTGCGGTGATCCCGTGGAACTGATCATCAACGCTTATGACTCTTCTAGTAAGGAACTCACAGTCACTATAAAAAATCTCCGTCCTGGAACGTTTGAACTACGCAAGTCAACTGGAGGACCCTTTGAACCCTTGAGACCCGGACTTGACATTGATCGCAATGTTGTTTTCCCATTAACTATCAAGAATGTGAACGATGAGGCTCTACTTCTTCAAGTATGGGAAAAGCTCTAAGAGTAAGGTTCAGAAAAAATTCTGGAGGCCGATTCCGGGAGGTCAAATCACCAGACCTGACTTGTTTTATCTAGGCTATTTTGTGATCATAGTGACATGAAAAGGTCGCCCATTATCATCTTATTATTTTTTGTTCTAATAGCGGCGACCCTCAGTGCTAAAGAACGACCTAATGTCCTATTTATTAGCGTTGATGATATGAATGACTGGGCAGGATTATCCAGAGGATATCCTGGCAAAGTGCACGTCCCAAATCTCAAACGATTAAGTAATCTGGGAATGACTTTTGATAATGCTTATACTGCCTCGCCTGTTTGTTGTCCAAGCAGGACAGCCGTCATGTTAGGAAAACGGCCATCAACGAGTGGAATCTACAATAACGGTCAATGGTGGTTCCCGCATTTGCCTAAGGCGATTTCGTTACCTATGGCTTTCAGAAGTAATGGCTATAAAGCTATCGGGGCAGGGAAGATTTTTCACCATACTGCAGGATTCAATCCTCCGGTTCAGTGGGACCATTTTCAACGCTTGGTCTTTAATGATGATCCTTGGTTTCGCGGAAAAAAAATCAACTACCCATGGTCAAAGCCTACAAAAAATCCAGCAGGTTATCCTTTCAGTGGTATGCCGAGGATACCACATGAGGGAGATTGGGGTACAATTCCCGGTCTAGATGAAGGTAAGTATGACGATTCAAAGACAGTCGATTACGTGATCAGTGAACTAGGCAAACCACATCGTAAACCGTTCTTTCTTGCTTGTGGAATTTTTCGCCCTCATCTTCCCTGGTATGCTCCCAAAAAGTATTTTGACCTCTATCCAATTGAGGACATCGTAATTCCTGACGTACTTAAAGATGATCTAGATGATGTGCCTGAAGAGGGCAAGAAACTGGCCGCTTCGCGGAGAGGTGATTTCATCCGTATCAAAGAGCAAGGCAAGTGGAAAGAAGCAATTCAAGCCTATCTTGCATGCATTAGTTTTGCTGATGCTCAGCTTGGACGTTTACTAGATGCGATGAAGAAGAGTAAATACTCAAACAACACTATTATAGTATTCTGGTCTGATCATGGCTGGCATCTTGGGGAAAAGAATCACTGGCATAAGAGCACCTTATGGGAAGAGGCAACAAGGATCCCTTTTATAATGTCTGTTCCTGGCATCACTGAGGGAGGTACAGATTGTAAGCGTCCAATTGATACACTTTGCATATATCCAACTTTACTTGAGCTATGTAAAATTAAGCCAGCTAATGAACTCGATGGCGTAAGCATTGTTCCCCTATTAAAAAATCCCGAGATACCGTGGGACATTCCAGCCGTGAGTGAGTTCGGCCGGGGTCAATGCACAGTTCGGTCTGAACGTTATCGGTATATACGCTATAGCGATGGGACCTCTGAACTATATGACCACTCAAGGGATCCTAAGGAATGGAATAACCTATCAGGAGAGAAATACCATGATGTCATTAAGACCCTTGAACGTTTCATTCCCGATAATTTTGCGCCTAATGCACCTTCCAAAAATACCTATGACTTCGATCCTTATTCTTATACATGGATTGACAAGAAAAACGGGAAAGAAATTCATGGAAAGTAGAATCATTTATTTTTACAATGAACTTACCGTCCTTTGCTCTTGACTCGGTACCCCGTGGACAGCTTCAATTCATCCATGTCTCAAATTCTTTTCCTCCTTTCTCTCACCTTTGCAGTTGCCTTGACGTCCCTGTCCCTTGAAGCGGCCAAGGACAAACCTAACTTCATCATCATTTTCACTGATGATCAGGGATACGGTGATCTTGGTTGCTTCGGATCAACCAAAATCAAAACTCCAAACATCGACCGCATGGCCAAGGAAGGCCGGCGTTTTACCAATTTCATGGTAGCATCTCCAGTCTGCACACCATCACGCGCCGCTTTACTGACCGGTTGCTATCCCAAGCGCGTCGGCATGCACCAACATGTTCTCTTTCCATCTTCTACTAAGGGACTTAATCCGACAGAACACACCATCGCTGATCACCTGAAGGGTCAGGGTTACGCCACTGCTGCTTTTGGAAAGTGGCACCTCGGACATCATCCTGAAACCCTTCCTCAAAAGAATGGCTTCGACACCTACTTCGGAATACCCTACTCCAATGACATGAATCACCCAGAAAACAAAGGTAAGCCTCCGGGCCGGGCCCCGGGCATGGACGCGCTCTGGAAAGACCCCGAATCCACGCTCACCAAATGGAATACCCCACTAATGGAAAACGAAAAAATCGTGGAACTGCCCGTTGACCAACGCACAGTCACTCGCCGTTACACTCAGAAAGCTATCGATTTCATCACAACTAACCAGAAGAATCCTTTTTTTGTCTATTTGCCACATTCAATGCCCCACATACCTCTCTACGTTCCTGATGATGTTCGTGACCCGAATCACCTCAACGCTTACACAAACACCATTGAACACATCGATGCCGAAGTTGGAAGACTAATGGACAAGGTACGCGAACTGGGCCTATCAAAAAATACCTATGTAATCTACACCACCGATAATGGCCCATGGCTGCCCTTCAAGCACCATGGAGGCAGCGCCGGCCCCCTACGTGACGGCAAAGGCTCGACCTTTGAAGGCGGCCAGCGGGTTCCATGCGTGATGTGGGCACCCGGACGCATACCCGCTGGAACCGAGTGCCACGAGCTCATGGGGACCATCGATCTTTTGCCCACGATAGCAGCACTGACTAAGACTCCGCTCCCCGCCGATCAGAAAATTGATGGATTAAATGCTTCAGCTTTACTTACTCAGAACGCTAAATCCCCGCGAAATGAGTTCCTTTACTATACTTCCCGCGGTGAGATTCAAGGCCTTCGTCAAGGCAAATGGAAAATTCTGGTAAAAAAGAAAAAGAAGCCTAGGAACGCAGGTAAGAACTGGAAAGCTCCTGACCCTGAAATTCTTCTTTTTGATCTCATCACGGACATGGGTGAACAGAAAAATCTTGCCAAGAAGAATATAAAAAAAGTTACGGAGCTCACTAATCGTATGGATGAACTGGACGCTGAGATCACCAAGAATGCTCGGACTCCTTGGCACAAAACAAAATGAGGTATAAAAAGATCTATATTAATAATTCTCTTAAACTCATTAGTCTTACTGCTTCACGCGGTTGATGCTACTGACCTAGCCTATAAGATTGATAGCAAAAGTTTTTATAAAAAAATATCGTGAATAATGTTAGAATTTAATTATTGCACTGTTAGTATTATCCGCTATTAATATTTCCCCCAATGTTTTCACACTACCGCTATACTGTTATTTGTTTTGTAATTCTATTTTTACACCTTCCAAAGTCAGAGGCTAATGATGAGGCGATCCAGTTAGGGCTGAGGCAAGTTGATCTGAGCAGTGATTTGAATGGTTGGGTGCCAGTCACTCAATCTAAACAAATTAATTATGGCGAATGGATCACGACAGGCGGGAACAATGGCGGTGGCGTGCCAAACGGCTGGGGAGGCATCTGGGAACAAACGACAACGCTAGTATGGGAAGATTTTAAAACGGTCACATCAAATAGATTTGAAAGAGCTGTTTTGTCTGATGGTAATAATGGTTTACGCGTACGATCCATTGACCCGTTCGTCCCAAGCAATGCCACTCGATACACTCAGCAGGTAATTAATAGTTATATCGTCAGCCCAAGAATAGATTTATCAAAGAACAATCAGGACCATTTACTTTTCCAATATAAAAGTAACAGTTATTTTACATTAGATTTATGGGTAGGCAAAAATGATGGTTCATATTGGCATTCTGTCTGGGAAGAGGGGCAAAATTTAAATCCCAATCATGTCACAACTAGATTTGTGGGGAACGGGTTCAGAGAAGTGAAAATCAATCTGGAAAATGCACTAATGGATCTGAACTTATGGTTAACGAATAATGGATTTACCAATGACGTGATTAGCCCACAAACTAACAGGATATATATTAATTTTGTTGCCAAGGACAATGCAAACAGATGGTCAGGAACAAGCACTCAAGCACTTGAGATTAAATCGATCTGGACTCCAAGTTATTATGGCGAAGGTCAACCCCAGCAAACCTCCATCGATCCCATCATCAGCTTTGACTATAAAAATAATAGCGTCACTTTCTTCGGGGGAGTTGGCGAAACTTACGAACTGCAGAGAAGCGTGGACCTCAAAGATTGGCAGGTATCACACTCATTTACTCTTACCAGCGATTCAGAAACTCATCCAATCTCCGATTTTCTAGATAGTGCTCAGAGGAAATATTTCTTCCGCCTGAAACATAAGCCATGATCTATTTAGCTGTTGGCTAATTAATAGATCTTGATCATATTTTTGAATACTGCCTCACCTTTAGAGGTTATCATTATAATCAAAGAGGGAATTTCTAATTGGTTAGGTTGAATTGATCTGTTAAAATTTGGGGTGACTAAGCTCTTACTGCTACTCTTTTCCCTTGCCCTATTCACAATCGGATGCGGGGAAAATAAAGAAGACACCACGAGTTCTAAACTTGGAGAAGATGTAACTGAAGTTGAGCCTCAATTAGATGGCGTTACTGAGGAAGAAACAGAAAAGCTTAAAGGCAAATTGTATGTTAAAGGTTCAAGCGTACCTTATACAGGAAAATTTTTCTCGTTTTACCAAAGCGGGCAGAAAAAGTCAGAAGAAGACTATGACAAAGGCAAGTCGCATGGACTAAAAGTTTTTTGGTATAAGGATGGTAAAATCAGACAGAAAATGAATTATGAGAACGGTAAACTTCATGGGTCAAATATGATGTGGCTTAATAATGGGCAGAAGTACTTTGAAATTAACTCAAAGAATGGAAGGCGGGACGGGGTAAATATTTATTGGTTTACAAACGGGCAGAAAAAGAGTGAGGCAAACTTCAAGAATGGTGAAAAAATTTCTAGTAAGCAATGGAACGAAAAAGGCGAATTAATCGAAGAAACCTTTTCTCCTGTTAAGAATTAGAAAAGGTCTTAGGCCATGTGCCAGAATCATTAACCAACGAATAACTGACCATGAATCATTGCCCGTTGGTCAGGGTGCGGGGTTCATGAGTTATTTTTTAGCTTCTTCGCGAGTCTTTCTACGCGCTTCGCGTTTCGCTTTTCTTTTCGCTTTGTCGTCTTGAGGTTGTTCGTCAGTAGCTCCCAAATCTTTCTTCAAAGCTTCTGGGACCGTTACCGTTTTACCCCTGATTATAAGCTTTTTAACAATTCCAATCTGTTTGTCTATTTGGCCGGGTTCTGCAGTATTCCCTCCTGGAATAAACTCTCCAAAAGGACGACCAATAGCTTCGAGGTCCTTCCCCATGAGATAACGCATCTCTTTGATACGAGTGGCCTGAGATTTATTATAAGCAAGATTCTTCATTTCCTTCGGATCTTTCTTTAAATCATAGAGTTGATCTTCGTCAAAGAAGCCAGGACGATCTGCACCCCTCACTCCAATGCCCAAACGTCCAATATAGGACATGGCTCTAGGTAGGTTTTGCATCGTAACTCTCTTGATGGTAGCGATTTGTTCTTGAGTATAGCGAACGGCAATGTAGGACCAGTCTTTGGTGACCGTTGCCCGCGCAGCTCCCATTTCAAGATAAAGGTGATTCCGCCAATCTTTGGCTTTTCCGTTTTTAAAAAGAGGGGTTAGACTCTGTCCATCGATCCGGTAAGACTTCGGTTTCTCCACTTTACCCAGCTCGAAGAAAGTGGGTACAAGGTCAATATTCTGCACGAGCCCTTCACAAACCTGCCCTGCAGTGATTCCTCTTGGCCAACGCATGATCATGGGCACTTGGCAACTCCCGTATGAAAAGACGGATGCTTTACCATCGCGACCATGATCCGGCGCAAAAACCACTAGAGTATTGTCATCGATTCCCAGTTCTTTAAGTTTCCGGAAAATTGCACCAAGTGAATCGTCGATCCATGCTTCACCAGCCACATGACTGTCGGGATCGAAACCTTTTTCAGTGATTGTTTTGAGAAGCTCTGCACGAGGAGTCATTACCTTCGGAAGGCTTTTAACTTTGCCCTCTCCTGTAATGAGTGGATGATCCATGGATTTTCGCCATGACTTATCCGGCCCATGGAGCAAGGTACTACAAAGATGAAGGTAAAAGGGGCCCTTCTTATTCTGTTCAATGAATTCTAGAGCTGCTACCGTCGTCCACTCTGGGTTGTGCACGGAATAGGGCGAAGGCGTATTCTGCGGGTAGACATTTTTTGCCCAAGAAAAGCCCAGCGTTTTGAGATAACGACGCATCCAGCGTTCGTTGTGTCTGAATTGAGCCGAGGTTTCAGGCCCAGTGCTAGCGTTTTTGGGAATGTCTATCCATTTTTCTTTGCCTTTGTAGAACTCCGGAAAATCTAATTTGGAAGTCAGGTGGAATTTTCCAACAAATCCGGTGGTATACCCAGCTTCACGTAGAACATTCCCAACGTTCATTTTGTCGCGTTCCAGTGCAACATTGAAATTGGGAAGTCCTTGATTCTTTTTACCGCCGACCGCTTCGGCGTACAGTTTGCTATGTGAATTACCAGCAAAACGACCGGTTAGAAAGCTGTATCGAGAAGGAGTACAAACCGAGCTACTGACGTAAGCACGAGTAAACTTCATTCCTTCCTTTGCCATGCGGTCGAGATTGGGAGTGTAGGTATCGCCCCCAAAGGCGGCTATACTTGATGGATTCTGATCGTCGATCAAAAACATGATAACATTAGGCCGATTTTCATGAGCGGCTTTACCAAACATTGCCGACAAACAGAAGAGCGAAAATGACAGAAAGAATTTCATAGTGATTTTTTGATAAAGGCAGGTGTGGTTGAACACGCTTTACACTGATCGTGTCATTTCGATGACTTTAATCATCTGAAAGGGTTGTTTGGTTGAGACTTCCGGCTGTTTTTTGCGCTTCAGAAAGAAGTTGTTTCATTTTTCCAAGCTGTGTTTTAAAAGCCTCTTTTACGGCAAGATTAGTGTATTCCTGAGGATCATCTTTAAGGTTGTAAAGTTCAGCCATCTTCGATTCTCCCCATTCAGCATAGCGCCAGTCATTAGTGCGAATTGAACGACCGAGTTTTGTGCCCCGACTAACGACAGTATAGGCATATTTTTTTCCTGGAGCATCAGGATCACGCAGAAGCGGCACAAGGCTTTTGCCTTGTAAGGAACCTTTTGCCTTTAGTCCACAAAGTTCAAGCAAAGTCGGGTGAAAGTCCACAAGTTCAACGAGTGCGTTGGTCTTTGTCCCTTTACGGGTCAATCCAGGAACACGAATGATGAGCGGCACTCTGGCGCATTCTTCAAAGAGGGTGACCTTTCCCCACATGAAATGCTCGCCAAGGTGGTACCCATGATCTGAGGTGAATATTACGATGGTATTATCCCAAAGATTGTGTTCACGAAGGGACTTAAATAATAATCCAAGTTGTGCATCAATATAAGAGATACATGCATGGTAAGCCTGAGTGTATTCCCTTCGCAGACTGTCGTTTTCCCGACCCATCTCGAAACCAAAAGCTTGAAAGCGTTTCACCATGGCAAGTTTTGGGATGTCTCTCCAGTCATTAGCGGGGCTTAGAGGAAGCTTTAATTCTTTCGGAGGGTATTGGTCAAAGTACTTTTGTGGCGCCAGAAAGGGTACATGTGGTTTTTGGATTCCACATGCAATGAAGAAAGGTTTCTCGCCATATTTCTTCTGATCAATCCAATTTATGATTTGCCTCACATTTTTGCCGTCCTTGTGCTGTTCATCCCTTAGACCCGTTGGCCCATATCCCGGGGGCGTTTGTCCCCTAGTCTGCGTGGAGAGTTTCTGCAGGTGGGCTTTCCAGTTTTTGCGGTTGGCTCGCAAATCGACTGAACCATTTTTAGCTTCATAAGTTTGTCTTGCTTTCGTTACCTGAGGCAATTCGTCATTCTGAAACATGATTTGTTCATGCCAAGCAACTTCACCTTGTTGATGACGTGTTGAATGGAAAATTTTTCCTACGCTAGCGGTCCAGTAGCCGTTGGATTTGAAGTGTTCCGGCATTGAAACACTGTCCGGACGTGATTTCCGAATGTCTGAAGTGTTGTTAAGGACTCCTGTTGTTTCTGGATACAATCCACTGAGGAATGAGGCACGAGAGGGTCCGCAAACAGGATACTGGCAATACGCTCGGCTGAATGTCATAGAATCGGCAGCTAAATCATCCAAAGCGGGAGTTTGAATCCACCTGTATCCCGATGGTGTGACATGTGAATTCAGATCATCACACACGACGAAAAGTATATTTGGGGTCTTTGCAGGAGTTTTGGATTTTTGTTTTTTACGCATTTTCCTGCGCTCCTCACGTTTTTGTTCTCTCTTAATCTCACGCGGATTCTTTTTGTCCTTCGCCTCATCAGCAGATGGTTGTGAAGATTTTTTGGTTCCGGCAGATTGAACCATCGTTTTGAGCCACTTCTTATGGAGACCGAAGAGTTCGCTTGCCTTTTCAGGATTCTCTGCGGTGAGATCTTTAGTTTCGGAGGGATCTGCAACAAGGTTAAATAAGTTATATTTTTCTCCTAACCCGTGAACTTTCCAGTTGCCCTGACGTACTGCCCATTCTCCCTTTGGGGGTCCGCTGTTCCAAAACATGTTCGTGTGATGAGAGTCTGATTGGCCGGTAACTATTGGCAAAATGCTCTTACCATCAAATTTGGTCCCTTCCGGAACCTTTGTGTCGATAGCATCAATTACCGTGGGTAAAATATCAATGGAACTGACCGGTGTTTTAATGATGCGTCCGCCCTTGAATTTTTCAGGCCAGCTCATTATCCAAGGCGTCCTTATACCTCCCTCATAGAGGCTCCCTTTAAAACCGCGTAGACTGCCGTTATTGGCCTCCATTGCCTTGGAACCACCATTGTCTGTCAGGAAAAACAACAGTGTGTTTTGCCACAAATTTTCGTCTTTAAGCTTTTTAACGACAGCACCGACTCCAAGGTCAAGGTGATAGAGCATGGCCATGAGCGTTGCGCGTTTCTCGGATATCTGAGGAAATTTTTTCTTGTATCGCTCGATGTCCTCTTTGGGTGCCTGCGCCGGAGCGTGTACTGCGTTATAAGCAAGATATAGGAAAAACGGGTCTGCTTTTTTCCTATCGATAAAATCCACTGCCTCCTCGGTAAGGCGTGTCGTCATGTAGCCTTTATATTCATTGTCGGTGAGTCGTTTTTTGTTGCGGTAGACTGGAGCGTAATCGTTGCTCTTTACCCCCTGAAGTTTAAAGTAGTCGTGCCCTCCTCTACCCATAAACTTGTAACACTCGCTGAATCCCCTGTTCAAGGCATGCCACTTGAGTTCTGGAAAATCCTCATCGAGTCCCAGATGCCACTTTCCGATTGCAGTACTAGTATATTCATTTGGTAAGAAAGTTGGAAAAATCGGTAACTTAGGGTCAAATCCGCGGCCACCATCACCGGCAGTATAAATTCCTACGCGCTGTTGGTAACGACCCAGCATTAGGCCTGCACGTGTTGGTGAGCACACGTGTCCACTTGTGTAGGCTTGAGAGAAAAACACCCCTTCTCTTGCCAACTCATCCATATGAGGAGTTGAGACTTCCTTGGGATGATCGGGATTAAAGCTAATATCAGCATAGCCCTGATCATCTGTCAGAATGATAACGATATTAGGTTTCGTTGAAGCGAAACAAGAAAACGCTGCAAAAAAATAGATAAGAGCTAGGTGCTTAATTATGTTCATGTAATTGATTGATTTTCTTAGGAGGCTTCTAACTGATTATGGAGCGACTAAAAATCGATCTTAACATTACCAAAGTAACATTAGGTGATGATTATTTTCAGATTTTAAAGAGATCTATAAACAACTGACCTAGTTAGTGTATCAACTTGCCATTGCGAGTCCCTCCTGTCAGATGATGACAGTGGCTTTAATGAACTAAACCCTTGTATCTACAGGGATTTGTAAATGGAGCCGGCTGACGGACTCGAACCGTCGACCTACTGATTACAAATCAGTTGCTCTACCAACTGAGCTAAGCCGGCATCTACATCGAGATGGGCGTAGAATCTCCTATTATTTGAGATTTTTTCAACAAGAAAAACATCACCGAAGGAACTCAAACTACTTAGGCTCTTCAGCTTGGGGTTTTTCTTCTTTTGGAGAGTTCTTTTTCTCCTGAGGAAAAGAGATATTTCCGTCATAATCAATTACAACAAACTTCATCTCCATAGCATTTTTGGCTATCTCTTTGGGAATAGGTTTTCCGCCCGCTTTATCCTTGCGAATTTGCTCAGCAACTTTCTTGCTAAACCTCACGACCATGACTCCCCAGTCATCCTCAATCGATGACCCTTTAACCATAGCGCTAAGGTAAAATTCTTCTGACTGTTTCCATCCAAATTTTTCCTCCACGGCCTTGAATGCAAGTTGTGGTATCCCCACTTGTCGTGCAATTGCAGTATAGAACTGGTCAGGATCAGAGAACTCTTGGATCGGCTTCAATCCTTCAATCTTAGTCTTATATATTTTCTCAAAAAACTGAACCGTTCCTCTCTCTGGCTCTTTTTCATCGCAACCATAAGCCACCAAAAAAGAGTTGATTATAAAAAACAATAGAGCAATTAGAGGCATCTTCATATGTTTACTTTGTGTTACAAAGTATAAAGGTCAATTCAATTTTTCTCTTAAGTCTCTGTCTTAACGGTATAATAATTGTATTCATTCCCCGTCTCACTTTGTAAGTATTTTTTGTTATCTGCATCGGGCCACTTCGAAACAACCTCTAATACTCCATCGTAATTTTTGACTAAACTTTGTACGTTTTTTATATCTGATGGAAACATTTCAGAAAATGCGCCACCAATGATCGTTATCGCGTACCCAGAAACGTCGCTTTTGATAGACTCACGATCCCCCGCTTCATTGGTCACTTCCATAAATTGCTTACCTGTAAAGCGAATATCAAAACCTCCGATTGCACCTAGACCTAACCTTTTTGGCTCTTCAAAGGATTCCCTAGTAAGCCCATAAACGGTCAGATCCCCTTTCCCCTTAACGTGAAGAACGGCCCATATATCCTCAAGGGTAATATCCTTATTATATCCTAACTCCTTAATTTCAAGCTCAGAGATCTTTTCCAGCTCCGCCTTAATGTCCTTGTATTCGGCCCAGTAACCAGGCCCCACAAAGGTATACCAAAGCCAAAAAAGAAGCAGAACGGGAAACAAAAATACGATTATTAAAAATCTTTTCACCTATTAATAAATCCTAATGGTTTTAGGGCATCTTAATTTTACTAATGTCGTGAATGCCCCCATCAGGATTTGGATCCTTATATTTAAGATCATATGTTTGTAATTTTGGATTCTTGAGAGTGATGCCTCCTGAATAATCTATTTTTTTTGAAAAAGGTGGCTCATTAAAAATTGCAGTTATATAAATCACACCATTCTTCTCAGCCCACTCCACATCATGAAATATCTGGGCAGAATGCACAATCGAAGTCTTGAAAGAGATTGGAATAAATACATCTTCTTTACCAATTTTTTTTGCATCGCCGCCAATGATTCCATCTTCAGCAAAGAACGATCTGGGCTTCTTATCTAGGCAACTCGTTAGACATAGAGAAATAAATATTAAAGCGATAGTGGGATATATTCTCATCATTTAAATCTCTATTGGGTGTAGGTGTGAACATAGATTAGGCCGTTCGCATCATCAATAGCCATCCAGCCATTATAGCGCCCGAAATAAGTCTTGGTTTCGTATAATCTAAGCTCCATAAACTTTTCTTTTGCTAGCCACCATTTTTTATCACCTTCAGGTGAAGAAAAATCTTTCACTCCGTTATAAGGCTCCTTCAGATTTTGAGACCATTTATTTGCATCCTCTATAGGAACTTTGATTAAAGCATAAAATAAAAAATCAGAAGGGCCCAAACCAGCAAATAGGTCGGCCTTACCGTCTCCTATCCGAGTCTCAATGTAATGGGCGTCCAGAATTTCTGAAGGGACTTCGGAAAGAGGTTCAATGATTTTGTTCATCACGGCGACCCTTTCCTCGAGTCCTAAACCAGAAGAATCCAGAACGGGCTTTTCCGTAACATCACATCCAGCCAGAAAAAGAATCAGAAAGAAACTACCGATAATTTGAGTAATCATTGGGTAATTATTAATAAATAAAAATGAGTAACATCTTAATAACGTTTAGGCATGATCTATTATTAGAAAGAAAGGAAAATTGGCTGCCCCCACTAGATTCAGTCATATCATCGATTGGAAGACCTATAATGTCAGGCTTTGATGAGCTGGCTGACGTGACTCTCGACAGCATCCCCAAGCCCATCAATATTGTATCCTCCCTCGAGCATAGACACGAGCCTCCCGCCCGAATACTTATGAGCAACGTCAAGGAGGACCTTAGTCAATTCGGTGAAATTATCATCAGTGAGCCTGAAATGACCGAGAGGGTCCCCGAGCCTAGAATCAAAACCGGCCGATATGAGAACAAGATCAGGTTTAAATTCTTTCATTGCCTCCATGAAGTCTTCACTAAAAAAAGGTCCCAGTTCCTTGAATCCTGAACCTGCCGGCATGGGTCGGTTCATAGTCGCTCCTTCGCCTTTCTCGTTACCGGTCTCATTATGTGCTCCGGTACCCGGATACCAGGGCGACTGATGGATACTAAAATAGAAGACCGAACCGTCATTATAAAAAATGTCCTGAGTCCCGTTCCCATGGTGAACGTCCCAATCAATGATAGCCACCTTCTCGGCCCCGTGCTTGGATTGGGCATAACGGGCAGCAACAGCCACATTATTAAAAATGCAGAAACCCATTCCACGGTCCGCAGTGGCATGATGGCCCGGAGGCCGGACCGCACAAAATGCATTGTTACACTTTTTATCAAAAACGTTATCGATTGCGTTGAGCACTGAGCCTGTAGCCTGCAACGCTACCTTGAATGATTCCTTGCCTACGTTTGTGTCACCCGTACTTAACTCTTTTTTACCTTCGGAAATGTCCTTCCTCACAGTGTCCAAGTACTGAGCAGTATGGCAGCCTAAAATCTCTGCATCTGTCGCATTCCTGAGATCAATATTTAGACACTTTTCCGGCACACCACCTTCATTAAGAGCTTCAGTAATCGCAAGGTAACGAGCCACCGATTCTGGATGACCCGGACCAGTGTCATGACGTTTGAATACCGGATCCAGTAGTAGAGCAGTCTTTGCCATGTTCAGATTCTAATTCAAAATCATAGAACTGGCCAGAATGATCCTCAAAGCCTAGCAGAATCGCTTGCACATGAGCATCTTAAACCGGATAGTGCTAATCGTTTACAAGAGAAGTGGAAGAAAAAAGAAAACAACTACGAATAGGTCTTGCTGGGCTAGGAAACGTCGGAACAGGCGTGTATAAGAACCTACTCAAGAATCAGGACCTATTGAGCGAGAGGACCGGAACGACTCTAGTGGTCACAAAGATTGCGGTGAGAGACATTAACCGAAAACGGGACATTGAAGTTCCTAAAGAATTAATCACCTCTAATTGGAACGAATTAATCGAAGACCCTGACATCGATGTAATCGTGGAATTGATTGGAGGCGTAGACGAAGCTTTCAAATTAATCAGTGGGGCACTGAATGCGAACAAGGCCGTGGTCACAGGAAATAAGGCCGTTCTAGCGGAGCGTGGCAAAGAATTAATTGAGCTCTCAGAAAAGCAGAACGCTCCGCTCTACTGTGAAGCGGCCGTTGCCGGAGGAATACCCATCATCAAAGCAGTGAAGGAGGCACTCATTGGAAACAGGATCGGATCCATCTATGGAATCATCAATGGGACCTCCAATTATATTCTAACAAGAATGAACTCGGGAGGCATTGAATTTTCTGAGGCCCTCGCAGAGGCAACAGAAAAAGGATACGCTGAAGCCGATCCTTCACTGGACATCAATGGTTGGGACGCTGGTCATAAGGCCATCATTCTAGGATGGTTATCATACGGACAGTGGCTGAGGACTGAAGAGGTTTCTGTGATAGGCATAGAAGACATTTCCCTAGATGATGTTGCCTTCGCAGATGATCTAGGATATGAGATTAAGCTGCTAGGAGTCATTAGGCAGGCAAAGAACGATGAACGTATAGAGGTCCGAGTCTCCCCCAACCTTATCCCTAAAGACCATATCCTCTCTTCAGTGGACGGGGTCTTCAACGCGGTAGCCGTTCACGGAGACGTTGTCGGAGAAACCCTATTCTACGGAAGCGGTGCTGGGCAGGACGCGACTTCGAGTGCCGTCATCAGCGATCTGGCCGACGCGGCGGAGAATATCAATAACCGGGTAGGATGCACTGGATTTGTCCCTAAAGGAGAGTTCGGTACTGTACTACCTCTTTCTGAAACCATCTCACAATACTACTTGAGGTTGAGCGTTGCTGACCGGCCGGGTGTACTTGCCAAAATCGCAACCATTACGGCAAATCATGATGTGGGAATCCTTTCAGTAATTCAACCTGAACCCGAATCATCCACCGAACATATTCCTCTTGTCCTTCTCTTACACGATGCCAGTTACGGAACCGTGCAGGCCGCGCTTAAATCCATACTTGAACTAGATACAGTCGAGCCCAAACACACGCTCCTACGCGTGGAAACATTGGAACAATAACCATTCAATAGCCTTGCGATTCCTTTCGACAAGAGGTTCGGCTCCTCCTCTCAATTTTACTGATGCCTTTGCCGCAGGACTCGCACCGGACGGGGGCCTCTATGTTGCGGAAAGACTACCGTCAATTCAAGGGCTCCTTGAAAAGGGACCTACTCGGTATCCTGAACTGGCAGCAGAATTCTTTCAATTGTTCAATGAAGATTATTCAAAAGAAAAGACCAATGAACTCTTTGAAAAATCATACTCAAGCTTTGAAGATCCTAGCAACGCAGCACCACTAGTTGAACTCAGTAATAGTACGTATGTTCTGGAATTATTTCATGGGCCAACCTTTGCCTTCAAAGATTTTGGACTTCAACTCGTTGGCAATATGTTCGAAGAACAAATTGCAAGGACAGGCCAATCAATTAACGTCCTAGGAGCAACTTCAGGGGACACCGGATCAGCAGCCATTCATGGCCTCGCTGACAAGGAAGGCGCCCGCGTCTTTGTTCTGTATCCTGAAGGAAGAATTTCAGATATTCAGGAACGGCAAATGACATGCACTGAATCTGATAACATTTTTCCTATAGCCATTGAAGGATCTTTCGACGATGCACAAAGGATAGTGAAGGACCTGTTCGAGGACCTTGATTTCAAGTACAGGGCTCGTCTCTCTGCAGTGAACTCCATTAATCTGGCCAGAATATTAGCGCAGTGCGTTTATTATATTCACGCATATAATCAATTGCCAGAAAAGCAAAAGGATCATGTCCATTACGTTGTACCGACCGGCAACTTTGGTAACGTTTTAGCCGGATGGCTAGCGGGCCAGATGGGATTGCCGGCCGAACAGTTCACAGTAGCAACGAACCAGAATGATTTACTTTTCCGTTTATTTAGAGAAGGCATTTACGATCCGAGGACAGTGAACCCGTCCCTAGCACCTTCGATGGATATTCAAGTCGCATCCAACTTTGAACGTTTTCTTTACTATCATCTCGGAGAAGAAGGCCAAAGCACTTCAGAGATAATGAAAGAAATCAAAAAAGGAGACGAAGTTATCATTCCTGAATTCGATGCTGGAAAATTCTCTGCTACACGGACCGATGATGCGGGCATCATTGATAACATCCGTAAAGCCAAGGACCACTACAATTATGTACCGGACCCTCACACGGCCTGTTGCTTTAATGAATTGGTAAATAACCAGACAACTATCATGCTAGCCACAGCCCATCCGGCTAAATTCCCAGAAACAATCAACGAGGCAATCAATGAAAGCCCCAAACATCCTAGCCTCGAAAAACTCAGAGAACGCACTCCTAAAAAAGAAAGATTACCGGCAAATACAGATGCAATTAGAGAATATCTAGAAAAGAATATTTTGTAATAAGACTCAATTTAGAACTTTAATATTTTGAATTATTGTAAATATTTGCCAGTCAATTTTAATTAGAACAGGACTTGTCGCTCATAGTACAGAAATACGGAGGCACTTCAGTAGGTAACACTGAAAGGATTAATAGTGTCGCCAAGCGAATCCTTGAGACTCAAAGGGCAGGGCATCAGGTCGTAGCTGTGGTCTCTGCCATGGCCGGAGTCACTAATAGACTCATTGAAATGGCAAATGAGGTGTCTCCAGACAATGAGCCTACGGACCGTGAAATGGATGTGCTTTTAGCTACAGGAGAACAAACGACCATTGCTCTGACCTCAATGGCAATTAACGCTATGGGCGGCAAAGCCATCTCATTGACTGGAGCGCAGGCAGGAATTGTCACGGACGGAGACCATACCAAAGCAAGGATATCAAACATCACACCTGACGAAGTTCATCGACTCCTTGATGAAAACCACATCGTCATTCTGGCCGGATTTCAGGGCCGGAGCCCAGACGGACGCATTACTACACTCGGCCGCGGCGGTTCAGACCTGACCGCTATAGCAATGGCAGCAGCCATAGATGCTGACTTATGCCAGATACTAACAGACGTTGATGGAGTCTACACCTGTGACCCTCGAGTCGTACCGAAGGCTCGAAAAATTGATGAAATTTCGTATGATGAAATGCTGGAAATGGCTTCATCTGGCTCTAAGGTGATGCAGTCAAGGTCCGTTGAGTTTGCAAAAAAGTTTGGCGTTAAGTTTGAAGTAAGAAGTAGCCTAAATGAAAACCCAGGAACAATCGTGACAGAAGAGCACCCTAACATGGAATCCGTGGTCGTCCGCGGAGTAAGCATCGAGCGAGAACAGGCAAAGGTAACTATCGAGAATGTTTCCGATGAGCCAGGAGTCGCAGCAAAAATATTTCATGCAATTTCCGATTCGGGTGTCGTTATTGACATGATTGTGCAGAACGTCTCCAAAACAAATCAGACTGATATCTCGTTCACCTTGCACCGATCGGACCTGAAAAAAGCAAAACAAACGATAGATCCTATCCTTAAGGATCTGGGTAACGAATCCTCCATCGAAACGACTGACGGCATTGGTAAATTGAGTGTGGTTGGAATTGGTATGCGCTCTCACTCCGGAGTCGCAGCTCAAATGTTTGCTGCCCTCGCAAATAATGGTATCAATATTCAAATGATATCAACCTCAGAAATAAAAACTGCAGTCATCATCAAAGAAGAGGACCTTGAGCAATCTGCCAATATTGTCCATTCTGCGTTCAATCTTTAGCAGCTCATCTTCTCAACACATTTTCAAATAATAAATCCCCAAGAAATAACCTCAGCTATTTAACCTAATAACAAGAAGTAAACATTGTACAAGAGTCTCTTAATCATCTTTGGGATAATTTATTTGGCGCCTAACGGGTTCAGCAAAAAGGCAATTGGTTACTTGCCTGAACCCTCAAAAAAAGACACGGAAACCATTCTCCGAATCCAGATATTTCTTGATGAAAAAATGTTTGGACCCGGCAAGATTGATGGTCAGATGGGACAATTCACCCGCAAGGCAGTTGCCCATTACAATTTTGGATACAATCTGAAATACGATAACTATTATAAGGTGATCAATGAATCAAATGCGGTCATTGATAAGCTCTTTACTACTTACACTATCAAGGAAGAGGATTTCAATTTTGTTGGAGAAGTCTCTTTTGAACCTTCTGAGCAGGCAGAAATTGATTACCTCTATTATAGATCAATACTTGAATTTACAGCCGAACGTTTTCACTCTGATGAAAAATATCTCACAAAAATAAACCCTGCCATAGATTGGGAAATGGCAACTACAGGCACCATCATCAAGGTTCCAAATGTGACTCCGTTTAAAATCGAAGACGTAAAGAAAGACAAGTCATTCCAAAGAGAAAGAAAACTAAGTAAGCGACTAGTCATCGTAGATACGACTCAAAAGCTTGTAGCCATATGGGAAAAAAGTAAGATACTTGCTACATTTCCTATAACGCCCGGACAAGAAAAATTCATTCATCGAGGCAACTGGGTCATTCAAAATATGATAACTACCCCAACGTTCAGGTGGGATCAAAGCATGCTGGAAACAGGGAAACGCAGTAATGAAGCTCATCTACTGCCACCAGGCCCTAACAGCCCAATAGGAATTTTCTGGGCAGGATTAAATAAGGGTGGGATCGGTCTGCATGGAACCTCCTCTCCACACACAATTGGTCGGTCCAGAAGTGCAGGCTGCGTTAGACTAGCCAATTGGGACGTTGTCCGGCTCTCAAACCTAGTGAGGCCTGGGGCAAAAGTAGAAATGCGCTAACTAGCCACGCTTTCTCCATGGCTGAGAACTTTTAGATGCGGGTTTTCTCTGCTTCTTAGACAATTGATCCGTTCCCTCAGCAAAGTCATGCCAAATCTTTATAAGTTCATTCCTCAACTCTGGCCTGGACTTGGACAGATCCTTCAGCTCAGTCCGGTCTGCGACCATATCATAAAGTTCCCAAGGGCCGCCACGAGCTGATACCACTTTCCATTTTCCTTTGCGAATTGCACGATTGTTGCCAAAATGAAAATACAAGAAATCATGATCTTCTCGTTTCTTCCCCTCCATAATTGGCAAGAGAGATTTGCCCATTAATTTTGAATTAGGATTCTTGTCTGGGTAATTAATCTTGGCCAAATCAATGCATGTAGGCATAAAATCAACGAGGTGCCCTACCTGATCTGTAATAGCGCCTTTTTTTGTTTTTAAACCCTTCGGCCAATGAACGATCATCGGACCACTTATACCACCCTCATGTTGGTTCTGTTTGTACCAGCGGAAGGGTGTATTACCAGCATGCGCCCAACCCGTATCGTAAGTCCAATAACTCTCTGGATCCCAAGGCATCTTATCAGCGCCTCGTGTCCGTTCAAAAGGACAGGCCCCATTATCAGAACAAAACATAAATAAAGTATTTTCAAAAACACCAATCTCTTTGAGTCTTTCAACGAGTCTTCCTATACCTTGATCCATTCGATCAACCATTCCTGCATAAGCTGCCATACGAAAATCTTCCCAGTCTTTTTCTTTATCAGTAAGATCATTCCATGGCCTAACATTTTCAGGTCTGGGACTCAAGGGCCAGTCTTTTTTTATTAACCCAAGATCAAGTTGCTTATCATAACGTTTCTCCCTTAACCGGTCCCAGCCTCCCGTATACTTGCCTCGGTATTTCATCACCTCTTCTTTTGGTGCCTGAAGTGGGTAATGGGGAGCATTGTATGCGAGGTACAAAAAGAAAGGCTTGTCCTTATCCTTTATTAAACTCTCATTCACAAAACGAATTGCATAATCTGTTTTCGCATCCGTAGTATAAAAACCTTCATTCGGAACATCAAATTTTTTACCATTAAGTCGAAATGTATCATCACCAGTGAAAAAATTAGTAGCGCCGCTCAGATGACCAAAGTATCGACTGAATCCTTTGTCAGTTGGCTCCTTTTCTAGGTGCCACTTCCCAACCATCAATGTCTGATAGCCTGCAGGCCTTAGAACCTCGGCAATGGTTGGACCATTGGACAATTTAGCAGAGCCTGCCTGTCCGCAATACATTCCGGTCAAAAGGTCCACTCTAGATGAATGACACTTGGCTGTATTATAGAACTGAGAGAACCTAAGACCGTTTTCTGCTAAACTGTCTAGGACAGGAGTCTTGATTTCTCCACCGTAACATCCCAGATCTGCAAATCCGAGATCATCGGCCATTATCAGAACAATATTGGGCCTTTCAGATGCATTCGAAAAATCTGGCCAGGCATAGCAATAAAGGAAAGCAATTAGCAGGAAAAGTTTTCTTATAAAATAGATCATGAGATATAAAGTTTTAGAATCAGATTCTGTAAATGAAATCTTAATCAAACAAAAAGACCATTAAAGATTTGAGTTTATTACTTGGCGCAACCAATTTGAAGCATTAGGTAATGATTAATACCAAATGATTCGCTTCCAAAGCCTCACTCGCAACATAGAAATTGGAGCGAATTGTTACCTTCTTAGCTTAGGCGATAAGCGAATTCTGATTGATTCAGGAATGCACCCCAAAGCCGAATCAAAGGATTCCCTGCCTCAGTTCGATCGAATCCTTGATGAGCCCTTAGACGCGGCCATCCTTTCTCATGCGCACCTGGACCATTCAGGATCCTTGCCTGTCATCCAAAGACATTATCCAGAAATGCCGGTCTTCATGAGTGAGGCTACTGATGCTCTGGCACAAGCTCTCTTACATAATTCTGTGAATGTAATGACTTCTAAGAGGGAAGAACTTGGGATTAATGAGTATCCATTTTTCACTCACCGTGAAATTCACAAAGTAAACAGACAATGGCATCCGCGAAGAAACGGTAAAAAATTTGAATTGCATGAGACTGGGGGCGCCTCATGTACTTTTTATGATGCTGGCCACATCATGGGAGCCGTCAGCCCCCTATTTGAATTTTCGGGAAAAACAATAATGTATACGGGTGACGTTCACTTTGAGGATCAGAGCATTATTAAGGGAGCGAATCTTCCAAGCGAAAAGATTGACGTTCTCATACTGGAATGCACCCGCGGCGGAGCTTCTCGGGACCCCGAATATACCAGATGGTCTGAAGCAGAAAAACTCGCATTGAGGATGGAAGAATGTCTCGAGGGAAGGGGTTCAGTCATGATCCCTCTATTTGCTATGGGAAGGACACAGGAAACAATCATGATGCTTCACGAACTTCAAAGGGCCAGAAAATTAAGAAACTCTTCATTCCTAATAGGTGGGCTCAGTATCAAAATGACAAAGATCTATGACAGATTTTCAAATCGCATTAGACGCAATCACCAAGGATTAAACCTGATGCGAGTGAAAGGCCTCCTATCGACCCCTCGGTCCAGAGGAGAGCTTCCAAAACTAGAACAAGGTAACGTCTATACATTGTCTAGCGGAATGATGACAGAGAAGACCATGTCAAATAGACTAGCTCAACAGTTCATCGCAAACCCTCGTAACCTAGTCGCCTGCGTTGGATATGCTGATCCTGACTCACCTATGGCAAGACTCATTGGATCAGAGAGAGGAGAAGAGGTACTGTTGGATTCAAAAAAAGAACCTGTTAAACGTCAATGCTCAGTGCAAAGTTTTGACTTCAGTGGGCACGCCCCGAGAGAGAGTCTAATTGAATATGCGGAATCAGTTCATCCTGAAAAAATTATCCTTGTTCACGGTGACAAAGAGGCCATCCAATGGATGAAGCAAAGACTAGGTCAGCGGTTACCGAAAACAGAAGTCATCATTCCTGATCCAGGAAAAGAAATCGATTTAGAATAATTTTCTAGTCCAGATTTTCTGCAGACAATTGATCCTCAACTGCCTTTAGCCGAGACAATATGTTCGGGAGCCTCCGTGGAAAAACCATTTCTTTGCGGACTCTCTCGATGGGACCAGCAGGGAATCCAGAATAGAATGCGGGCTTGCTAGGCTCTCCACCTGCTAAACTCTTCGTTACTCCGGTCCTTGCTACGAGCACAACATTTGACCCAATCTCTATGTGTCCGGCCACACCTACCTGAGCAGCCATCGTAACGTTATCCCCAATCTTAGAGCTACCTCCTATGGCCGTATCCGCAACAAAAATACAATTCTTACCTATGATAACATTATGAGCTACCTGTACCAGATTATCAAACTTGGTTCCTTGACCTATTAAGGTCTTTCCAAATCGGCCACGATCTATTGTGCAATTTGCTCCAATTTCGACATCGTCTTCGATTATAACGTGGCCAAAGTGCTCAATCTTTTGATGCGCTGATCCGTCATATTCAAACCCAAAACCATCAGACCCAATGATACTTCCTCCATGGACGATCACACGTTTTCCAATCCGTGAACGGTCATAAACCACAACGTTTGGATAAAAATAACCATTCTGACCCACTTCCACATTGGAGCCTATAATGACTCCAGCACCTATCGTAGTGCCTTCCCCTATCTTTGTTTTTGCACCAATGACAACATTCGGCCCTACTCTCACAGTGGCCGGATCTATTTGAACGTCCTCAGCAATAACTGCACTGGGGTGGATGCCTTTCTCATATGAATCTGATTCTGAAGCATACAGGTCCTTGGCAATTTCATTAAATGCCATGGATGGGCTCTTAACCTTAATGAGAGGAACATGACCAACTCCTTCATCAAAATCTAATGGGACAAGAACTGCCGCAGCTTTGGTAACTTTTAGATCATTCAAATAACGGCCATCATGATAAAAAGATAGTTCGTCCGGACCGGCCCCTGAAAGGGAAGCGAGACCCTTTATCCCAGTTCCCTCCTGAGTCGGGTTAATGACTTCAGCTCCAAGCTTAGCTATTATGTCGCAAAGTTTAATCTGCACGGGTTGGAGGTTTATCTCCTTCTATTAACAATAAACTCTATTAAGGAGAAGTTGCATTCTTGTTCAATACGCCAATCAGTTCTTCACTAAAATCAACTGCGTCTTTTGAATGTAAAAGAAAAGGAATTCCTCGCGTTCCAAGTCCCGACTTATCAAAGACTATATCGTAATTCTTTTTCTTGGCCATATCGCCTACAACGTCCTGAATCTCTTCAATCAATGACTTACGCTTCCGGTCAACTTCTGTGAGCAACATTCTTTGCCTCCTGTCCGAAAGCTCTTTCTTCTCACGCTCAAGAGCACGTGCCTTCGAAGCAACCTCTTGGGCCTCTTTTTGTTTCTTCTTTCGAAGCTCTTCACCGATTGCTGGATCCTTAATTTCTGTTGCCAATTTCTGATAACCATCCAAAAGCTTTTTATAATCGTTATTGATTGTTTCTAGCTCTTTTTTTGCCGCTTCTTTTTGCTCATTCACAACCTTATCTGCATCCTTTGTCTTGTAATATTCTGCAAAGACTCGGTTCATATCAACGATCCCAATCTTCATTCCCTGTGCACCGGCACCGGACATCATGAAGGCTAGACTGATTATAATAACTGGAAGAAAGAAGGCAGATTTAGTCATAATAATAAAAGGAGAATCATCCACAATAGTCTGATTTTCAAGAGAAATACTTGGTTCGGCAAAGTCCTTTTAAAAGGATATGATAGTTCAAGCTGGAAATTAGCGGAACTGATACCCCATATTGAACTGGAACCTCATCTTATCCTCTACCCATTCATTTGTTTGCATGGGCCAAGCCACATCTAACCGGATCGGCCCCATCGGCAGGTACAAATCAAGTCCAATGCCATAATCAGACAAATAGTCTCCTCCAAAGTCCCAAGCATCATTGGAAAGTATTCCACCATCATAGAAAACATGACCTCTAAACTTCTTTAAATTAAGCAATGGAAAACTGTACTCTGCTGTAAAATAAGCCGCGGTCCTTCCACCTAACGGTTCTCCCTGTTCGTCACGGAGTGCTGGGCTACTCGCCTCTCGATACTCATATCCTCGCAGGTTACGGGCACCTCCCAAGAACTCACGCTCAAAGATCGGAACATTATCATTACCATCAACACTACGGTACTGACCATTAATGCTCAAAATAGTATCAAAAGGTAAGAGAAAATATTTAGATCCCGAAAGCTGAACCCCATAAGTCTCAACATCACCAAAGGAAACATCAGTGCCAAGAGATACCCTGTGCCCGCGCCTAGTCAAGTACTGACTATCTGTAGTATTTATCACATAATTCACTGCGAAGAGAGCACGATCATATTCGCCCTCTTCATCTCTGAGGGTATTACTTGAATTTGAATCCACATCAATCTCATAATTTTCCAAGCTCGCCTTGAAAGAAAGTGACGTGTATTCACCGAGCGGCCTACGCAAACTCAGATAACCTCCACCAATGGTTTGATCGTACTTATCAGAAAGGTACAAGAGGTCCCTAAAATAGAGACCCGTTCCAAATGCAAGCCTCTTATCAAAGAGCCACGGCTGAGTATAATCGAACTGAAAGTCCTTCCTTCTTCTACCGTACTGTACCCCCAAACGAATTTTTTCACCACCGCCCACGTGCGGCTTGCCAAATAATCTAAAATTGGTCTGAACAATATCCATGAATCCGACCAAATTATCAATCGAACTGAAACCGGCACCAAAGTTCACAGTGCCCGTCGATTTCTCTCTCACCTCAATACTAATGTCTGTACGGTCAGGCGTTGCAGATTCAGTCGGAGTCACATTGACACCATCAAAGAATCCCAATCCCATGAGACGGTTACGGCTCACGTCTAACCTCGTTTCATTATATACATCTCCAGGAGCGAGGGCCAATTCGCGACGAATGACCTTATCGAGGGTCCGGTCATTACCACTGATATTAATCAATTCGACAGTCGATTGAACGCCCTCTGACACTGCATATTCTATATCAACCATGGTCTCTGAAGAACTGTCAACGCGAGGAGAAATGCGCACATTTGAATAACCGTTATTCGCATAATAGCTCCGCAATCCGATCAGATCAGTACTGATACCTTCAGAAGAATAAACGGCACCTTCTCTCATCTCTAGGAGGGGTAAAACGTCCTTCTGCGACACGGCCTTTATACCGGAAACAGAAACCTTATTTACTGTGAACCTATTTCCCTCATTTATATGAATCACGAGATCCACCTTATCACCTGCAGGCTCACGCACTACCTCAGTCACACGCGCATTTATATATCCTTCGTTACGATAATATTCCTCAACCCTAACAACATCTTCTTCGAGTTCAGCAGAATCAATGCCTCGGCTCTTTTTGAAAACATTATACGCACGACTAGCCTTCACATGCATCTGTCCTGAAAGAATCCGATCAGAAATAGATTCGTTGCCAAAAAATTTAACCTTGTTGAGCCTTTCCAAAACTCCCTCATCAATGACAAATGTGACCCTCGAAAATCCAGGCCTCTCTGCGCCACCAACCTTATAGGTAATACCCACATTGGAAAAGCCCCTCCTCTTATAGAGTGACTCCAAGTTCACTCGGCCCTTTTCAAGGAGCGTATCATCAAATGCTTCACCAATTTCAAGTTCCGTCTCCTTGCGTAATTTATTAGTGGCCAAAGAATTCCCTATAAAAGAAATCTCCCCCAAAATGGCACGGGTCCGGACCAGAAATATAACACGGACACCTCCCTCATTTGGCTCGGTCAAAACCCTCACATTCTCCACCAAGCCACTCGAATAAAGATTCTTGATATCCTCTTCGATCTCCATCTCATCCAGTTTACTACCAACTTTACTACGTATCTGAGTAATGAGAGCAGCCTGGTCTACTGTCGGAGCCCCAGCATATTGAATAGAAATATCAGTGATCTTCTCGGCATGAAGCGCGGACTGACCGAGAACTAAAAAAATGAAAATGAACGTGGCTGAGATTAACTCCCTTATATGAAATATCATTATGGTAATCAGAGTATCTTATTGAAGGTCAGTACAATTATGCTCAAATGGCTAGACTTCATTCAAGCCATTAATCAGGTAATAAATAAAAGTTAATTGTTTTTCTTTTTTCATCTTTTATTAACTTATAAATCACAATTTTAATCCATAATTTGATATAATTTACTTATTATGAAGCAATTGGCATATTAACACCGTGATATTTATTTAATATAATCAGCTGACTTAATGGCAAAGTTTATAAAAATAGTTAATATTAATTAATTTTTGTTCGCTTCAAGTGATATTAATAGGAAAATTCAAATAAATCGTGCAGGAGAATTTTTACACAGAAGCTACAGAAGCCCCAGAAACTGACTTTGATATCTCTTTGAGGCCACCAGAACTGACGGAGTTTTTTGGACAAGAGAAAATCAAAGAACGGATTTCTTTAATGATAGAAGCCGCACAACAAAGAAAAGATGTTCTGGCTCACATTCTATTATCTGGACCTCCTGGCCTAGGTAAAACAACTCTGGCACATATTATAGCCTCCGCTACCGGATCCCAATTACATTGTACGAGTGGACCACAAATTGAAAAGGCTGGGGACCTGGCCGGTATACTCACTAACCTTAAAAGGGGTGACGTCCTATTCATTGATGAAATCCACCGACTTCACCCAGCCATCGAAGAGTATCTGTACCCGGCAATGGAAGACTATCGGTTAGATATCATTATTGATCAGGGCCCTAATGCTAGAACCATCGAACTCTCACTGCCAAGATTCACTTTGGTCGGTGCAACGACACGTGCCGGAATGCTCACTGCCCCTCTCAGATCAAGATTCACGATGACGAACCGGCTAGATTATTACACTGCAGAAGAACTGACCAGTATCGTGAGCAGATCAGCTAAGCTGCTCAAAGTTGAGATTCAATCAGGCGGCGCCTTAGAAATCGCATCCCGATCAAGAGGAACTCCGAGAGTTGCAAACTCTTTATTGAGATGGGTAAGGGACTTCGCTCAGGTCAGAGCAGACGGCATCATCACTCAGAAAGTCTCAGACGAGGCCCTCAAAATGATAGATATTGATGATGATGGTCTCGATGAAATGGACAAGAGAATACTCGAAGCAATAATCTATAAGTTTGATGGCGGGCCCGTGGGGCTAAGTTCATTGGCCGTCGCGGTCGGCGAGGACTCCTCGACGATCGAGGAAGTTTATGAGCCTTACCTCGTAATGCAGGGAATGCTTACCAGAACCCCAAGGGGCCGAGTAGCGATGAAACGCTCTTATGAGAAACTGGGAATACCTGCACCGAATCATGTTTCAGAAACCAATCCTGAGCTGAGTTTGGATTCATAATACCATCCTCTCGATTTTTCACATTCAGAAATTGACCATTCTGGACCAACGTCTGAGAACCTCCCCACTTAAAAAATGAATACAATTTGAGTTTCTCTGACCATCCTAGTCCTTGATCTAATTTTAAACTTTTAAATCAAAATAAAATGACTGAAAAAATCTTATCTCAATGGCAAAATACTCTCTCATAAAAACTACCCGTCAATCCTTTAGAAACTAAATGATAATAATTAAGATTATAGATCTATCGATCTGCCCTCAGCAACAGAACGCTCGATCGCCTCGATGATTCCCTGCACTGTAATGGCATCATCCAGGCTCGAGAGCGGTTCACGCTCATGCTCAATGCATTCTTCTATAAAATAACGAACGGTATTAAGTATCGAGTAATAATAGGCTGAATAAGTGTGAGAATGAACGACTGCCTTCTGATTCTGAACCCAATCAGAGTGGCTAAAACGCGTCGATCCTTCAGTCCCTATCAATTTTATTTTAAATGTCCAGTTATCATCGGCATGATCATCAGCTGCAAAGCTGGCCTGAAGATGGGCTAATGCACCTCCCTCAAGTTTTAGAATAGCCATCGCTAAATTTTCTTTTTCTACGGTCCCATCATTAATTGTAGAAGCCATCGCCATAGCCTTGCTAGGCTTACCCCCAAGGTAAGATGTAATGTAAGCGTGATGCGTGAGAATTTGCCTAATCACACCAGGGTACCGTTGAGCCACTTCTTCCGGATGATGAATGTTATAGAAAACATAAATGGCTACTAAGTCGCCGAGCTTACCTGAGTCCAAAAGTTCACGGGTCCGGATCACACTATCCTCATACAAATAATTATGTACAGGCACACAGAGCTTTCCCGATTCGTGTGCCGCGGCCTTAATCTCTTCGATCTCACGAATGTTAGAACTGACCGGCTTTTCAAGGAGAACATGTTTTCCTGCGCGGAGAGCACTGACCGCACATTCACGATGCGATTCCAAAGGTGTCAGAACAAAGACCGCATCAATTGCTGGATCACCTAGCAGAGATTCTGAGGAATCATAGAACTTACAATTGTATTGGAGAGCCTTCTCTTGTGACTTTTTATTATCAATATCAAATAGTCCCACTAATTGCGCACCTTCACATTCCTGAATACCCGCAGCATGCAAATCAGCGATATCGCCTGCACCATAAAGACCGACCCTAGTTATCATGGTTAAACGATTTGTTATGGCTTACCAAGGCCGAGTTGAAATTCATAATACTCAGGACTCAGATCAGCGAACGGTTCTTTTAACTTCTCTATGTCTTCCTTCGTAGCATGAATCTCCAGACGTAAGAGATCAGATATATCTAATGCTTTTTCAATTATAGAGCCCACATTTTCAGCGTGAGCCATTAATCCTTTGGCCCCATTATAAGCCTCACGGCAATGAACCACATCACCGGACATCGTAAAATCATACCACAAACAGTCAGATTCATTGGCCGTCGCTTCGACGAACTGATCGAGAAGTTTTCTAAACTCCTCCATTTTTCCAGAATGAACTTTAAAATAAGGGTGAATACTAACTACTTTGCTCATAGCTATTTTTTGAACAAGTATTCATCTCGGGTCAAGCCCGCGGATCCACTCAAAGTGAAATTAAGGGAGAATTTGAATTTCATACATTTATTACTACCATTGCACCGCAATGAATGCGTAGCATCATGACAGACATGCGAAAATTCATAATAATCACTCTAGCCATTGCTTTCAGTACTCTTAGCAGCTTCGCACGCAAACCTAACATCATCTTTATCCTTGCCGATGACCTAGGTTATGCTGAGCTGGGATGCTTTGGACAGAAATGGATCAAAACACCGCACATTGATCGACTCGCCAAGGAAGGCATTAAATTCACTCAACACTATTCTGGGCAAGCAGTCTGCGCGCCTTGCCGTTACGTGCTCATGACAGGAAAACATACTGGGCATGCATACATAAGAGATAATGGAGATCCTAAGGACGGTTCCACTAAACATTTCCCTTTCCCGGGACAGAATCCAATTCCAGATGATGAAATTACTATCGCAGAAATATTAAAGACCCAGGGCTACACAACGGCAGCCATCGGCAAGTGGGGACTCGGCCACTTCGGATCTAGCGGAGACCCCAACAAGCAAGGTTTTGATCTGTTCTTTGGTTATAATTGCCAACGACATGCTCATAACCATTTTCCGAGGTTCTTGTGGAGGAATAATAAAAAAGTTCCGTTACCTGGAAATGATCGGAAGCTGGATGGCAAGATCCACTCTCAGGACGCATTCACCGAGGAAGCTCTGAGCTTCATCAAGAAAAACAAAGAAAACCCATTTTTTCTTTACCTTCCATTCGCCATTCCTCACCTGAGTATTCAAACAACGGATAAGTGGCTGGAGGAATACAAGAAAGTGATCCCTGAAGAAGAGTACAAACATAGAGGTTACCTTAAGCATCCTTTCCCACGCGCTGGCTACGCGGCAATGATTACTCAAATGGATGACTCTGTTGGACAAGTCCACTCATTAGTCAAAGAGTTAGGACTTGATAATGACACCTTGATCATTTTCACGTCTGACAATGGCCCAACATTCAATCGACTCGGAGGTTCTGATTCTGATTTTTTCAAGAGTGCCGGCGTCTTTAAAGGACTCAAAGGGAGTCTCTATGAGGGAGGAATCAGAGTCCCCACGATCGTTCGGTGGCCGGGAAAAATAAAACCTAAGACCACTAGTGACCATGTCAGTGCTTTCTGGGACTGGATGCCAACACTCTCTGAAATTGCAGAAACCAAGGCACCTGATGTTACGGACGGCATCTCATTATTACCGTCCCTGCTCGGCAAGGAGCAGAAATCTCATAAATTTTTATATTGGGAGTTCCCATCTTATGGGAGCCAGCAAGCTGTCAGGTTAGGGAATTGGAAAGGGATCAGGCAAAAGATATCCAAAGCAAAGACAAACGCGGAAATTAAAACTGAACTTTATAATCTCGAACTGGATCCCGGCGAAACTAAGAATGTCGCCGACCTTAATCCAGAAATACTGAAAAAAATTGAATCAATCATGGTCAAGGAACATGTACCTAGTGAGCTGTTTCCTATCCTCCCCGAAGAACGTCTCAGGGCACGCAAAAAAAAATTAAATAAGTCCAACTGATGGGCAAAGCAAAACCTAAGCGGACCTGGGTCGAGATTGATCCGAATGCTCTCAGAACAAATCTCTACTATGCTCGTGAACAGGCAGAGGGTGCCGATGTCATGGCCGTGGTCAAGGCTGACGCATATGGTCATGGTTTTGCAGAAACGATAAAGGCACTCGATTCTGAGGTCAGTGCCTTTGGTGTTGCAACTTTGAATGAGGCGTTAGCCGTTATGTCAGTAACGAAAAAGACTACAGATATCATGATACTCGGAGCACTCTTACCCGATGAACGTGAAGATGCCGTGAGTACCGGATTACACGTCACAATTTCAAGTTTAGTAGAAGCAAAAGAATATAATAAAATTGGGCAACGGACCAGTTCTAGAGTCAAATCTCATCTTGTCTTGGACACTGGAATGGGGCGTCTCGGATTCACTGAGGAGGATTTCATTTCTGAAGTCCATCAAATATCCTCTTTACCATATATTAAAATTGAAGGAGCCGCTACTCACTTTCCCTGTTCTGACCGGGACTTAGAATTTACCAAGAATCAAATTAAAAAATTTGAAGCAATTATTAAGGAATCAAAATTAAAAGCACAATGGATTCATCTAGCTAACAGCGCGGGTATAATTAATTTTGGAAATGCTGGTGGCAATATGATACGCCCTGGGCTGATGCTTTACGGGATTTCACCAACTAACGATCCGGGTCACAAACTAAAGCCAGCCATGGAATGGAAGGCTCGTATCACTCAAATAAGAAAATTACCTCCAGGATCTGGGATCAGTTATGGACAAACGTTTGTTACTGATAGAAATACTCTGGTCGCAACGGTCGCGGTAGGTTATGGGGACGGATATCCGAGATCAGTTTCCGGAAATGGCGCAGAGGTGGTCATTCAAGGCAATCGATGCCCGGTACTCGGTAGAGTCACGATGGACATGATAATGATCGATGTCAGTGAACTGACTCCTTCTCCTTGTCCAGGTGACGAGGTTACTCTACTAGGGGGGCAAATGGCAGAACCTATCCCGGCTACAGAATTGGCATCGAAGGCCAAAACGATTCCTTGGGAAATTCTTACAGGAATTTCTCCAAGGGTAGAACGCCTCATTCGCACCTAAAAGAAAGATAGATTCGCAAGAAAATAAGGGCTAAATTCAAACCTAATCATAGATATCAGTGTTCCAAATCATCTTCAATGAAATCAGCGCGGCCGAAATCTCAAGTCTCAGCACTATCGATCAGCTCGAACTCCTCAATGAATTCAAAGTAGAACAGGAGGACCTAGAAAAGGCCAGTAACGAGAGCCCCTTTGGCATCATCGAAAGGGACGGCACAAAGCTATACAGGTACAGATCAAAGGATTACAGAATTTACTTCGAAGTGATGAATGATAGAGTCATAGTTCACCGCGTATTAAATAAAAATACGCTGAAAGACTTTCTTTTCAGGTCAAAGTTGCCGGTCTCAGAGGACAAGGCACTGAGTGAATCGAAACATTTCTGGTCAATGATCGAAGAAGGCGAAAAAGCGAGGCGATTATAATAACACACACCAATCCAAAGAACCACCACAAGAGTCAACTCAATGACCCTTGAAAATTTACTCAACAACGAAGACGAACGGATCCGGCGTTTTCCAATAGCAAAAGAAAAGATTTTCTTAGGACATGCCGCAGTGACTGCTCTGCCTCAGTGTGCCGCTGAAGCGATGGCACAATACGCGCATTCCAGTAGCAAGGACCATCAGGAGTTTCCTGAATTCATTGAAACAATGAACGACACTAGGCGCTTAGCAGCAGACCTGATCGGAGCAAAAGCTTCAGAAATTGCTCTTCTAGGCCCCACCTCATTGGGTCTTAGTCTATTTGCAAACGGAATCGACTGGAGAGCCGGTGACGAGGTCCTTTGCTATCAAGATGATTACCCAGCAAACGTTTACCCTTGGGTCGAACTTCAACGCAAAGGAGTCAAAACTAAATTCCTTGAACCAGAAGAATCAGGAACCATTACTCCTGAATTAGTCGAATCATCAATCGGGCCCGCAACGCGACTCGTCGCACTGGCAAGTTGTCATTACCTGACAGGCTATCGAATCGATATTGATGCGATAGGCAAGATGCTTAAGGAGCGTGGAATACTCTTTGCTTTGGACGGGATACAAACCTGCGGTGCTTTTCCTACGTCTATAAAAAATGTTGATTTCATGAGCTGCGACGCCCATAAGTGGCTGCTAGGACCAATGGCGATAGGAATCGTTTATGTGAAGCAAGAAAACTTCGAAATGCTAAGGCCTACCCTGCTCGGGGCATGGAATGTTCATTCTCCAGACTATATTACACAGGAAAAAATTAAATTTCACCCAACGGCCAGACGTTACGAGCCCGGCGTTTTAAATGCCTCCGGGATCGTGGGCTTTAAAGCGGTACTGGAACTTATCAATGAATTTGGTATGAAAAACATTTCCTCGCAGCTTTTAAAGCTAAAATATCATCTCATTAAGGAACTAGATTCACTCGGATTCTCCATTAATGGACCTAAAAGTGGCCATAATGCTTCATCAATCACTACATTTAAGCCATCAGAGGGAAATGCATTGGCAATATTCGATAAACTCACTAAAGCAGGAATTATATGCTCATGTAGAAAAGACCGCTCAGGTAAGCAATTCCTGCGATTTAGCCCTCATTTCTATAATACAGAAACAGAAATTAACCGTACTATAGAAATTTTAACACTCGGCACCAATTCCTAGGGCTTGACTCTGGAATAGAAAAGGAGGATCTAATATACAAAATCATCGGTAAATCAGCTAAAGCCCATGCCAGTTACAAGAAGAAATCGTAAATCTGAGGAAGAAAAACCTCCAAACTCAACAATTGATCTAGATAAGATCAAAGAACTGATCAAGCTCATGGAAGACCATGAATTGACAGCCTTTGAACTGGAGGATGCCGGATTCAAAGTTCGGCTCGAAAAGGGTGGTTCACAAGAACAGGTGTTAGCACCTATCGCAGCCCCGGAACCTGCCGCAAGAGCAGCAAGCGAAAAAATCGTTGCTGAAGATACAGAACAAATAACATCTCCAATGGTCGGGACCTTCTATAAGTCTCCCACACCAGACGCTGACGCATTTGTCAAAGTAGGTGACGCAGTCGATGAAGGAACGGTAGTCTGTATCATTGAAGCGATGAAGGTAATGAATCAAATCAAGGCCGAGAAGTCTGGCGTCATTCAACGCATACTCGTAGATGACGCGTCCCCGGTCGAATTCGGCCAGGGACTCTTCGTAATAGCCTGAAAATAAAAAGGCTCGATTCGAGAATAGAATGTTCAAAAAGGTCCTCGTTGCCAATCGCGGTGAAATCGCTCTCCGGGTTATCCGTGCATGTAAAGAACTCGGAGTCAGGAGCGTTGCCGTATATTCAGAGGCCGACATTGATTCGATGCATGTTCAGCTCGCTGACGAAGCGATCTGCATTGGACCAGGGCCGAGCGCGGAGAGCTACCTCAAAGCCAACCGCATCATCAGCGCCGCAGAAGTTGCCAACGTGGATGCGATTCACCCAGGTTACGGGTTCCTCTCGGAGAACCCAGACTTTGCTGAGATTTGTGAAAGCTGTAAGATTAAATTCATAGGCCCCTCAGCCAAAGTCATTTCAATAATGGGTGACAAGAATGAGGCAAGAGCCACTGCGAAAAAATTCAAAGTCCCCGTGACCCCAGGAACTGAAGGGATCGTCAGTAATGTGCAGGAAGCAAGCAAAGAAGCAGAAAAGATAGGATATCCTGTCATGATCAAAGCGTCCGCCGGCGGCGGCGGTAAAGGGATGCGCTCATGCTTCAACGAAGCGAACCTTGAATCGAGTTTTCAAAATGCCCGTAATGAAGCAGAAAAAGCCTTCGGAAATGGTGATGTTTATATTGAAAAACTCATCCTCAATCCACATCACATCGAGTTTCAAATAGTGGCCGACTCGCATGGAAACGTTGTTCATCTAGGCGAGCGTGACTGTTCTCTACAGAGAAGGAACCAGAAGATCATTGAAGAAGCGCCGTCACCTTTGCTTAATAAAAATAAACGTCTAAGGAAAAAAATGGGGGACGCATCTGTCCGGTTAGTCAAAGAGATCGGTTACGAAAATTGTGGTACTATCGAATACCTTGTAGACGAAAGCGGAGACTTCTACTTCATGGAAATGAATACAAGAATTCAGGTCGAACATCCGATCACTGAAGAAATTAACGGATGCGATCTCATCAAAGAACAGATCAGAATCGCTGCCGGTGAAAAGCTCAGCGAGCATGTTCAAAATAGTAGCCCTCGCCAACACTCCATTGAGTGTCGCATCAATGCTGAGGACCCTTACAATAATTTTACGCCAAGCCCCGGGAAAATTAATTTCTGGTTCCAGCCGGGTGGTCGAGGCGTCAGAGTAGACACTCACGTTTACTCAGGATATCAGGTCCCTCCATTTTATGATTCCATGATAGCCAAGCTCATTGTGACGGGAGCGACCCGTGAAATAGCTATAGATAGAATGCAGAGAGCATTAAATGAATTTTTGATTGAGGGAATCAAGACCACGATCCCATTTCAAGACGCAATCATTAAGAACTCTGATTTCCGTAGTGGAAATTATAACATTGGCTGGGTAGAGGCCTTCTTGAACGATCTTAAATAATATTATTAGTCCGGTCAAAGCTACAATCACAACTCCATCGTGAAGCTGTATTCAATACTCGACCTTGGTTACGTTGATGAAAAAGACATAGCCATCAAAACTGAATCAATCTGCGATTCAGGGATCAGCATGCTTCAACTCAGAGCAAAAAATCATGATCCCAAAGGGATCCTAGAAATGGCTAAAGTTCTAAGACCTATCTGTTTGAAATACGAAGTTCCATTCATTATCAATGATTACCCTGAAATTGCTGCCAAAGTCAGCGCGGACGGCGTCCATATAGGACAAAACGATGGAAATTTAGAGGAGGCTCGAATTTTGGCGGGAAACTGTAAGATTGTAGGACGCTCTACCCATTGCCCAGAACAGGCCAGAAAAGCTCATGAGGAAGGAGCCGATTATATAGGATTTGGACCTCTTTACCCTACAGCCACTAAGCCCGGGAGGCCGGCGATCGGCCTAAATGAAATTGTACGGGTCCATAATGAAGTACCATTACCGATATTCTGCATCGGTGGTATCACAGAACAGACACTCCCCGAAGTATTAAATGCTGGGGCTCAGAACGTCGTTATCGTCTCGAATCTCTTGCAAAGTGAAGACATTAAATCTTATGTCTCGCGAATCCAAAGAATCGGAAAAAAGAACTCAGATCAAAAATCATGAAAGTAATCGTTGCCGGAACTGTCGCTATTGATGACGTCAAAACTCCTAAAGTTGAAAGGACGGGTCTGATGGGAGGTTCAGCGTCGTACGCTGCAATGGCATGCAGTTTCTTCGCAACTACTCGGATCGTCGGCATCATTGGCAAGGACTTCCCAAAAGAACACATAACAACACTCGAAAATAACGGGATCTGCACTGAGGGAATTGAACGCAGTGAAGGAGATAGCTTTTATTGGTCCGGAGAATATCACGAAAATATGGATGATCGAACAACTCATGACGTCGCAATCAATGTATTGGAAGCCTACGAGCCTAAGATACCCGAATCGTATTTTGACACTGAGCTTGTCCTACTCGCAAATATGAGCCCCAGAAACCAGATCGATGTATTAGATCAATGCAGCAATGCAAAGTATTCCATTGCTGACACAATGGACATCTGGATCAATAACGAACGGGACGAATTGATTGAGCTTCTCCGGAAAATTGATCTCTTGGTCATTAACGAATCGGAGGCTCAGCTTTTCATGGAAACAAGGAACCTTGTAAGGGCCGGGAAAAAATTAATGGGCCTCGGCCCAAAGAATGTCATCATCAAGACCGGCGAGCACGGCTCCATGCTGTTTGGTAAAAATGAGAACGAATTTTTCCGTCTCGGAGCCTATCCGCTCGAAGAAGTTGAAGACCCTACAGGAGCGGGTGACTGTTTTGTGGGTGGAATTGCAGGGTTCATCGCATCACAGAATCAAGGATCTCCAAATTTTAATGATCTAAAAGCTGCCGTAGCCAGAGGCACTGTAATGGCCAGCTTCGACTGTGAGTCATTCAGTGTGGAAGGTCTAAGCAGTTTGGATTCCGAACAAATATCTGAACGTTTGAACCAATTACTGAGCTATACCCAGATATAAATTAATGAGAAGAGATTCTCTTTGTTTTTCATATTCAAAGATCAAAGGCCCTACTCATCTGCCAGATCCTCAAGTAATTTCCAGCTCATTAATTTCATGCGCGGAACATGGAATGGACCTTTCCAAAGGTTCCCTTTCAGAGTCGAACTGACACTCCCATCACGGTGAAGGTAACCGAACCATTCACCGTTATCAGGGTCAGGAAAGAACTTGTAAGCCCACTCGTGAACTTGTCTGTGCCATTCAGCATATTTCGGGTCACCTGTAAGAGAAAAAGCAAATATAGTAGCGATGATAGCTTCGGCCTGCGGCCACCAGAATTTCATATCATGCCAATACTCCTGCACAGGGATGCCCTTCATATCAACAAAGTACAGGATCCCTCCAAACTCATTATCCCATCCCCGTTCCCAGCTCCAGTCAAGGATCTGGCATCCTGTCTTGATTAGACTCGGATCGTTACGGATTTTCCCCTCCTGCATAATAAACCATGACGCTTCTATCGCATGACCAGGGTTCAACATTCGGCCATCAAAGTGATCTATTATTTCTCCATCCGTTCCAACATTTTCCAACACGCAACGAAGGTCCGGTTTTAGATGATCTCTGCAAATTTGCTCAATGCTACGATCAATCCACTCCTCAGCATCCGTAAGACCAATCGAATCACGCAGCTCCTGAGCTGTTGTAATTGTAATCATTGGAAACCCAAGACTCTTCATGGGCCGAACATCAGTGAACTTTGGATCGACTCCACGAGGATCAAGGTTATGACTAATGAATCGGTCAAATGTTCTTCGGGCCTTCTCAGCATAATGTTTCTCTCCCGTGGCCTTGAAAAGTTCCCCATAAGCAATCGTAGCAAAACTTTCCGAGAAGGCATAGCGTCTCTTTCGGATCGGATCCCCTTCCCGAGTGAGGTGAAACCACATCCTCCCATCGGACGGATCGAAGCAATGGTCATCCATGAATTTGGCCCCATGCTTTGCTAATTCGAGCCATTCTGCTCGCTCTTCAACATTATTGTAAAGCTCGCCTAATAGCCAAGTAAATCTTCCCTGCTGCCAGACCCCCTTATCGGTATCTATGACTTTTCCGCCCCGATCAAGGCACATCATGAAGCCGCCATGATCACGATCAACGCAATTCCTAATCCAAAAAGGAATCACATCATCGAGCAGACCATTACGGTAAATCGAAATCAGTTCTTCCCGAGAATCGGCGTCTGATATCATTATCTACTATACCGCTTAATCAGGAGTCACAATTTGACCCTTTGCCTTCGTCTTAATTGAATAGAGGGACTTACGGGCCGTGATGAATAAAGTGTCGTAATCTTTACCGCCAAAGCAAACATTGGCTGGATGTTCAGGAGTCGGTATCAATCCCAACTTCTTACCTGAAGAGTTATAAATATGAATGCCTCCTCGCGAAGTGGTATAAATTCTTCCTTTCGTATCAATGCACATCCCATCACAACGCACATCCATGATAAAGACGGGATCACTCAAGAGGCCCTTCTCTACCACATCATAAGCATGAATTTTACCAATCTTTCCGGAATCGGCGATGTAAACTCTTTTCTGGTCCGGAGAGAAGGCAATTCCATTTGGCATATCAAAAGTCTTACAAGCGACACTCACGGACCCGTCACTCTTCAGTCGATAGACCCACTTACCTCCTGCCTCTGCTTTTCTGCCCCTCAAACCATAACTTGGATCCGTGAACCAGATCGTTCCATCACTCTTAATTGCTAAATCATTTGGAGAATTGAATTTCTTCCCTTTATAATTATCTGCCAGAACCTTAACGGTCCCGTCAGATTCGGTCCTGACAAGATTTCTCCCACCGTGCTGGCACGAAAGGAGATTTCCTTTAAGATCGAGAAGGTTTCCATTAGAAGCCTCCACCTTTCTCCATTCCTTAATGCCTTCTTTTTTGGTCCATTGCAGCTGCAGGGACCGCGGGATATCCGAAAATACCAACCGGTTCTCTTTGGCTATCCATACTGGTCCCTCAGTAAATTTCATGTCAGTCCCAAGCTGCTCGACAGTTGCCCCTTCATTCAGAATTGAGGAAAGATCGGCAAGAGCAGCATTCATCGCAAAGCTCAGGAATATAACAGGTAATAATTTCATACTCATAGAATGGGCCAGAATCAATATAATTGGCAAGCCGATTACCTTTCATCACAAAACCTATCCATGCGCGATAGCCTCTGAAGTGGTCAGATGAAGTCCAAGAATAACAAAAATATCAACCAATTGCGAATACCCTGTTGTTTCCTGTTCATTATATTTTATCGCTGTTCTAATCAACCATAAACCCTTTTATAAAATAGCATGTAATATCAACTGGGCCCCTGAGTCTTATTTAATTTAGGGGAACGATATTATTTGCCCCGAAAGGCTTTACCGTTCCGGTAATTGCTAAGCGCGGCCCGGAGACCGGCATCATTAGCACCTACTGATTGAGCATAATGAAGCGCTCTCATTGTAGTTTCGATTGCTCCCTTAAAGTCACCAGTTTCAGCGAGTGCTGCCGCCAGTGTAGACAGTGTTGTGTGGTTTTTGCCACCATCTGCTTTAATGATTGGCGAAATCAGTTTGACTGCTTCCTCACCATTCCGCAATTCTGAATCAGGATGCGTAGAAAGAAGCCAAGCTAGATTATTTGCGGGGAACATCCAACCGGGACGGACCTGAAGTGATTTTCGATAATGCGTCACTGCATCGTGGCCCTTTCCTGTGGCCTGCAAGGCATTGCCAAGTTGAAAATGCGCTACAGCATCAGCCGGTTTCATTCGGACACAAGCACGAAAATGATTGAGGCTTTCTACCAAGTTACCGCTTCCGGCTTCGGCTATGCCAAGATTAAAACGGAAATCAGGATTGTCCTTATAAACAGAAAGTGCGGCTCTAAGATGATTGCGTGCTGGTCGGATCTGATTATACTTTAACAGCAGGATACCGGCACTCCGGTGATATTCAGCTTCGGTCTCAGTAGTAGCCGATATTCCGGCAAAGACCCGAACGGCTTGTTCTAAATTATTTTCATCGAGCAAAATCCTTCCAAGGTAGAGGCGAGTTTCTTCTGACTCGAAGCGTAGAAGATAATCTTTGAGATAGCGTTTGCGCAGTGATGGGTTTCCGGCAGTAGCAAATGATTCTGCTAAACGAATCGCCTGTGGAGGGAAAAGGTCAGAAGCCCAGCGTCCAGAGAAGGGAACAGCTGCATCACGAGCTTCACTTTCCGGTTTACTCAACAGAGCTACGTCATCAAGAAGCGTGGAAAGAGGTACGTGACCTTTGTAAATTGCTGCGACCCGACCTTCTTTATCCAATAAGAAACTGGTAGGGATAGGAAGAGGTTGCTGTAGCTCCACAAATGTACGATGAAAAATATCCAACACATCGAGAATTTCCGGTGACGCCTTTCTACTGTTAAATGGAAATGTTAAGGGAGTCGTCTTCTGCTGGTTTCCGTCTAAAAGGCCAACATTTAGAGCAAATATATCTAACCCAGCATCACGAATTTGTTTCTCGTGTTTAGTCCACTCGCTAATTTCGGCGACGCATGGAGCACAGCTTTCGGACCAAAGATTAATCAGTTTAGGAGAATCACCCGTATCGGGAATACCCTCTAATCGAGGCAATGGAATGCGACCAATGAGCCAGGTCCGTGTATTATCATTTAATTCATTAAAAGTAATTTTGCTTGTTTTTATAGCTGAATTACCTGTCGGGGGTTTCCACAACACTGCCTGCTCTTTGCCTTGTTCTATGGTATGGTATTGATTGATTTTTAAACCACTAATCTTTTCGACTTTCCCGCCCGGCCAGTAAACTTTTGCACTTGAAATAGTTGCCTTGTTTCCTAAGCCGAAATGAAGCCACTTACTCGATTGGGCAAGAAATCCATCCCCAGCGCGGACGGTTTTACTGCGCAATTTGTTATCACCTAAGTCTATGACAACTCTAGCGCCAATCGCATCTTTATTGCTTAATGTTCCACTCAAACGCAACGCCAGCCAGTCACCTCCGCGACTGCTGTTGCGTAGGAGCCTTACGCGGGGAGCGTTGCGGTTGCTAACCCAGATGTCCTGCCTTCCGTCAAAGTCCCAATCGCAAACTGCCACTGCCCGGCCATCATCATATAAGCTTAATCCAGTAGTAGCTGAAGCATCAGTGAAGCGCCCGTCTCTGGTATTAAGAAAGAAACAATTACTTTCGTTCCCACTAAAAGATCGTCCTTGGCCTATCAATTCTGTCAGTGCTTTCCAGCCGAGTTTGTAGCGGTCACTTGCTTTAACATCAGCCAGTGCGGCTGAAAGGTTTTGAGGAGATTGCGACACGACCTGTCGCCAATAGAAGCTTCACAAGTCCCCAGTATCTTCAGTTGTGATGAATCCATTCGCCACGTAAATGTCCTCCCAACCATCGTTGTTGAGATCCACAAACTTCGCACCCCATGCCCATCGCGCCATTGTTACCGCGGCATTTTCACTGACGTCAGTGAATCCGGACCCAATATTTGCAAATAGACTATTACCGCGAGCATGACGGCGGAACGCGTCAATTTCTTGTTCTACTCCAGAGCGAAACTTTCGCTGGTAAGTGATACGGTTCCCCGCAGAAGAGAACATGTTGCTTATATAAGGATCGGGACGGCCGTCATTATTGTAATCACCCCAGGTAACACTCATTCCCGCAGACATATCTTCAACTCCTTGACTGCCCGCAACGTCAATGAATTTTCCATTACGATTAAGGTAGAGGTTATTGCGCCCGAAATCGTTAGCCACATAAAGGTCGGAGTCCCCATCCAAATCAAAGTCTGCCCAAGAACAAGCATAGCTGTATCGGGCATTATTAACATCTAACCCACACTCTGCTGTCGCGTCTGAGAAGCGCCAATCTCCATCGTTACGAATTAGTAGATTAGCCCCGCCGTTGTTGGCATCATGATAGGGAATCGGTTGACCGAGGATTCCCTCGGAATTATTCAATTCGCGTGCAGGGTTCCGACCACAGAAATATAGATCAAGATCCCCGTCCAAATCGTAGTCAACCGCTGCGAGGGAATGCAAATTAGAAGGGGCCTTGGTTTCTGTTCGTTTCGTAAAAATACCTGCACCGTTGTTTTCCATCAGCATCCAATACCAACCTTGTGCGAGCGCAAGGTCCTGATCCCCATCATTGTCCAGATCGACAAAGAGAACCGCACGAGTCAACTCCATCCAATCAACTCCCGATTCAGCTGATACATCCTTCAATGCACCATTCAAATTACGTATATACAGTTTGTTGGGTAAGCCACCCTGCTGACAGACATAAATGTCATCAAGTCCGTCCCCATTGGCATCCCCAACAGAAATTCCCTGAAGACCGTTCACATCAATTCCAAAATCACCCTGAAGACGTGATCTCCAGTGATCGATGCCCAGCATGAGTTGATCTTGAAATGAAGGAGCCTCCTTGAAAACGCTTGCAGTAACATCCTGAAAATTTAATCCTCCACCCCGCTTCGGAATGATCTCTTCGTAATCGATCACTTTTATCCCAACAAGTTCGGGCGGGTTTCCAGATCTCCAGCTACAATGCCATCGGGCATTTTGTTGTACTATGCCGTGAGTAGTTTTACCACTCGCAAAATAAATAATCTTAGTAGTGAAAATACCTTCTTGTGACGTTGAAGGAGTGATGTTGTATGTCTTTAACTTCAGTTTGTCTTCTGCCCCACTCGGGTAAATCGCTCGCAACGCAGTAAGGGCTTGGCTGAGTGGTAATTTCGTCGAGCCTATGCCCTTACGAGAACGCCATACGCTAAGCAGTTCATCGCTATAGCTTTCTTGTAGATCGGGAGGACGCAAAGGTTGCACCAATATTTCTGGCAAACTGGCTTTAGGATCTAAAATTTCTTCGAGCCGCTGATGAGCCGCATCGCTCACCACTTCGGAATCCCATCCCTCATCAGCCGTAGCATCTGTCCGCCGCAAAATGACTTCAATTGCCGCATCGCGCGGCCCTTTGTCAGGCAAGTATGCTTTCGTTAGTAGTTCGGTTTGATTAGGCAAAGGTGATTCTTTTGTCGCCGAATTGCTTTCAGCACTTTTTTTCTCACAACCTGATAACCAGTGTGCTATAAAAAAAGGAAGAAACATCAAACGAACTGAAAGCAGCGTCGTTTGTTTTCGAAATAAAATATTCATGCGGACAAATGAAGAAAATCACTTAAATGCCTTCATAACTACAGTTCTCAAATATAATTTATCACTAGGATATTAAAAACAAGAAGAAACATGATTTGTACTCCTACAAAAACTGAAATGAGAAAGAAATTTTTATTATCCTTAATTTTTTTTGCGGGAGCATTGATGCCTTCAGCTCATGCAGAGCTCATTGCGTTTTACACATTCGATGATGCAGAGGCCCCTTTTGCGGATAGCTCCGGCCAAGGGAACGACATTTCTGGCACTGTAGGAACAGCCCCTACCTGGGGATCGAACATTGGTTTCGGTGATACTGGGGCCTATGATTTTTCCGGCGGTACTCTCACGGTTCCAATCGACATTAATGCGAGCGTAGTACCTGACATGACTTGGGGAGCATGGGTCCGCACTGACAACACGAGCCCCGGACTGCGCAAGATCATGGGACATGATAATGGTGGTTGGGATCGTACGATTGGTCTCGACAGTCGCAATGGCCAATTCCGTTACACCTCATTCACTGGTTTTGGCCGCCCGGTAGTTGGTGAACTTCCGGGACCCGAAAGTACCGAGGACTGGACATTCATTGCCGCCAGTTACGACTCAGCGGCTGGCACTGTTTCGGTTTATGTGGATCTGGACGCATCATCTGCAGATGATGAACTGGTAGCAGTGACCGAAACGGCCAGATGGAACAATGGTCAAGGCACTTTTGCCATAGGTGGGCTAAGGCCTGACAACACGGCCGAGCTCTGGGACGGCACCATCGATAACGTTTTTGTTTACGATGAAGTCCTATCAATAGAACAGATCACCGCACTGAGAAACAATTTCGAGGTTCCGCAGTCCCCGGTCATTCATTCCTTCGTTGTGAACCCTGGATTCATTAACAGTGGAGAAAGCGCAAAGCTTTCATGGGAAGTCGAAGGTGCTGAAAATATCTCGATTCAACCGACCTCATTGCAAAACGCAAGAGCAAAAGGGTCCCTACACATTTTTCCAGCCGAAACAAAAACCTACACTTTAACAGCAAGCAATGGTGCTGGGAATGTTCAGGCAGAAGTCACTATTGGAGTTGACGCCGAAGCGGTCGAGCCAAGCATCACCGAGTTTCAGGCAAGAAATAATGGCACGCTCACCGATAAGGATGGGAACACTCCGGACTGGATTGAGATCCACAACCCCAATCCATTCACTTTTGATATAGGTGGCTACGTGTTGGAAGATGAGAATCAAAGATGGGTATTTCCTGCCGGGACGCGAATGCAGCGTTATAGTTATCTTGTTGTTTTTGCTTCAGGACTTGATGAGCCTTTGCCGGCAAGTGACGAGCTTCATGCAAATTTTAAGCTCTCGTCTTCAGGCGAAAACCTGAGAATGCTTGCTCCCGATGGTAAAACAATACTCAGTGATTTTTCTGATTTACCAATACAGGAACGTGGCATTTCCTACGGAACCGATTCTAAAAATGGGAAAAAGGGGTATTTGAATCCGCCAACGCCGGGGGAACCTAACGGCAAGGTTTTGGATGGTCGTGTCAAAGATACCAAGTTCGATATCGATCGCGGTTTTTACGATGAGCCGTTTACTGTAAATGTTTCTTGTGCCACTCCGGGAACATCTATCAGTTACACTATCGATGGATCCATGCCGACCCCAGAGCATGGAACCAGAATTCCCCCCAATGATGAATTTTCATTCGGACAGGCAGCCATTGAGATTTCCACTACCACAGTCTTGCGTGCCATTGCTTTCAAGCCAGATTCACTAGCGAGCAACGTTGATACGCAAACTTATATTTTCTCCAAAGACGTTATTAGACAATCCGCAAATCCTAGAGGATTCCCCACAAGTTGGGGTGAGTTCACCGGCGTTAATGGTGGAAGTCAAGGACAACCAGTTCCTGCCGATTACGAAATGAACCCTGCAATCGTTAATGCTAATCCTGAAGGTCTCAGAGAGGCTTTAATGAAATTGCCAACACTGTCCATTGTTGCCGATCCTGAGGATCTTTTCGGCCGGAACGGAATCCTTTCGAACCCCTTTGGTAATGTGAATGGGATTGGAGTTCACAATCAGAGACCTTTCATTGCAGATCGCCTCGCATCAATGGAGTGGATTCAACCGGACGGTGAGCGTGAAATCCAAATAAATTGCGGAGTCCGTTTGGTTGGAGGCTGGAGCCGACACTATCGGGCCTCTCCAAAGAAGTCGTTGCGTTTGATTTTCCGCAGTCAATTTGGTCCTGCTAAACTTAATTTTCCCATTTTTGGAGAAGATGAAATTGATGAGTTTGATAAGATTCAGCTACGGGCGACTTTCAGTGATGGCTGGGTAGACAATGCTCACCCGGCACAATTTCTTCGAGATCCATTTATGCGTGAAACTTATCTGGCCATGGGACAACCAGGTTCACGTAGCAACTTTGTTCATCTCTATCTTAACGGTCTTTACTGGGGCATCTACAACCCCAGTGAAAGACCAGACGGTAATTATGCTGCTAGCCATTTCGGAGGATCAGAAAGTGATTACGACGCACTGAAGCACGAAGGATTACGTGGCCCAGGCCAGGCCGCCACAGACTCTTTTGAAGTCATCGACGGGACATCTGAGCGCTGGAAAAAAGCGTTATCTATCAGTGGACGGGACATCAAAGATTCGGCGGTCTATGCCGAGTTCAAAGAATACGTCGATGTGATTTCCTTAGCAGATTACGTTCTTGTGAATTCGTTCCTTGCGAATATGGATTGGCCTGGAAAGAACTGGTATGCTTTTGGGCGCAGAGACGGTTCTGATGGCGGGTTTAAGTTTTCACCCTGGGATTCTGAATACTCTTTGCATAACTTGAACGGGAACCGAGTAGATATTAGCGGCAGTAACACACCTGCTCGCTTTTACAGCCGCGCTCGTAGCAATCCGGAATTCCGGCTCTTGTTCGCTGACAGAATTCACAAGCATGCCTTTAACGGAGGCTCACTCACGGTTGAATCGATGGTCAAACGATACACTGAGATGGCAAATCACATAGAACCAGCAATTGATGCTGAAGCCGCCCGCTGGGGAGACAATCGACACACGCGTCAGGGCAGACGTGATTATAGAAAATCAAATTGGCTCTCGACCCGTAATGCTGTTCTCAATAATTTTCTCAAGAATCGACCTCCAATTGCAATCTCGCAGTACCGTGCTGCTGGCCTCTATCCTTCAGTGAATGCACCCGAATTTAACCAGCACGGTGGATTTTTGGATGACGGCAATGACCTGACTTTGGATACTTCCTCAAAAGGTACGATCTTTTATACATTGGATGGCAATGACCCCCGTCTTTTTACCAGCGAGAATGATACTATCACAGCACTCATTGAGGATGAGGCTGAAAAATCAGTGATTTTTGTTGCCAATGCAGCCGATGAGCCTCCAGTGAATTGGAATGCCCTTGGCTTTGATCACAGTGGCTGGCTAAAGGGAACTCTCGGTGCCGGTTATGAAAAGTCAGGTAACGGACGCTACGATCCGCTGATCGATGAATTATTAGATTTTGAATCGCTGGCGACCTCTTCAAGTCAGGAGACGATCTATATGCTTACTGATTTCTGGGTAGATGATCCTTCAGTTTTTAATCTACTCACCCTCAAAGCCCGTTACGATGATGGTTTTGTTGCATATATTAATGGAATCGAAGTTGCCCGGGAAAATATTCCAGGTTCTCCCGGCGAATTGGTTCCATGGGACGAAAATGCCTTATCCAATCACTCAGACAATCTCGCAGAACAGTTCACTGCCGTTGACGCAACCGCGGGTGTTCCACATTTGCGTGCCGGCACTAACGTACTTGCGATACAGGCCCTCAATAGTGGGAGGGCCAGTAGTGATTTTCTGATATGGCCAAAGCTCGAAGCTGCAACTGTGGGAGACGGTCCAGGGCCTTCGGCCTTGAGTTATGGCGGATCCCTTAAGCTCGAAAGTTCAGCTACTGTGAAGGCTCGGTTACTATCATCATCGGGTCAATGGTCCGCTCTCACGGAGGCAACTTTTACAGTCGCTGCTGAAGCCGCTAATGTAAATAACCTAGTAATTTCCAAAATCCATTATCATCCACTTGAACCCAGCGAAGAAGAAATCGCAGCAGGGCATGATCAGGAGAGTGATTTTGAATACATAGAGCTTTTTAATATCAGCAAGAAAACGGTTTCCCTTTCGGGATTTAATTTTACAAATGGTATAGAGTTTCAATTTGATCCGAGCATTGTTTCTGAAATAGAATCTGGAGGCCGTGCTGTATTGGTTTCAGACATTGCCGCATTTCAGTTTCGTTATGGGGACGGAATTAAAATTTTGGGTGAATTCAATGCCGGAAAACTCAACAATGATGGTGAGGCATTGTCTCTTAATGGGCCTGATGCATCCGAGATCTGGAATTTTGAATATAATGACTCTGGGGCTTGGCCTGATTCTCCTGACGGTGGAGGAACTGCGCTTGTGTTGATCGATCCAGAGAATACAAAAGACAATCAAGCTTTGAGTTTTCCTGAGAATTGGCGGCCATCGTCTGGAAATGAAGGACTCCCGGGCAGAGATGATAGGGTTTCTTTTGCAGTATGGCTCTCAAATCAACCCAGTCCTGACCCAAGCGCCGACCCGGACGGAGATGGCTTGAATCAATTATTGGCATTTTCTATTGGGCTTTCCGAAAAATTAGATCCCAGCACGTTCCTTCCTAACGTTTCTCTACAATCTCTGCAAGTTGGAGAAACTGAGGAAATATACCCTGTAATTTCGATTCGCCAGCGCACCGGTATTGCGGACGTGAAGTTTGAAATTGAGAGTTCAACTGATCTTTTGAATTGGAGTCCTACAAATGGCGTATTGATCTTGACTCAAGATTTGAAAAATAGCACAATGTTAAGGACTTACCGTGATTCGAAGCCATACAAAGATAATGTTAATCGGTACTTTCGGGTAAGAGTATCCAGTAACTTATGAATTCATTTCAACCAACCTTGAGATCATGAAACACTTTTTCCTGTTATTTAGTCTGTTAGCAATTCTGAAGTATTCTGCAAATGGAGAACTCATCGCACTTTATACCTTTGATGATGCTGAGAATCCGGGCGCGGACAGCTCCGGCCAAGGGAACGACATTTCTGGCACTGTAGGAGCGGCCCCGACCTGGGGGGCGGACATTGGTTTCAGTGATACTGGGGCCTATGATTTTGACGGCGGTACCCTCACGGCCCCAGTTGACATTAATGCGGGTGTAGTACCTGACATGACTTGGGGAGCATGGGTCCGCACTGACAACACGAGCCCCGGGCTGCGCAAGATCATGGGACATGATAATGGTGGTTGGGATCGCACGATTGGGCTCGACAGCCGCAACGGCCAATTCCGTTACACCTCATTCACTGGTTTTGGCCGCCCGGTAGTTGGGGACCTTCCGGGACCCGAAAGTACTGAGGACTGGACATTCATTGCAGCTAGTTACGACTCAGCGGCTGGCACTGTTTCGGTTTATGTGGATCTGGACGCATCCTCTGTAGCTGATGCACTTGTAGCAGTGACCGAAACGGCCAGATGGAACAATGGCCAAGGAAGTTTTGCCATAGGCGGGCTAAGGCCTGACAACACGGCAGAACTCTGGGACGGAGTAATCGATAACGTTTTTGTTTACAATGAAGCGCTGTCCGAAGAGGAAATTGATGCGCTGAGAACCGATTTAGTCGGAATGGAATTAAGTGATCCACGCATTGTGATTTCACGCAATAAGCCACTTTTTGGAATGATCAGAACTGGTATAGTTCCAGAGACCGAAAAGCGTTCGATTACCATTCGCAACACCGGGGAAGACAATGATCTCAACATCTCTGAAATCGCGATTACCGGTGATGATGCAAGCGCATACTCATTAACAGATGAACCCTTTGCACTTGCCCCTGGAGAGGACAAAACAATTGAAATCACTCTTACAACTGATGGCGTAGCTGGTGATTATGTGGCTTCTCTGGAAATTCAAAGTGATGATTCTGACAATCCTACCGTGACCATTGAACTTGATACTACTATTGAATTGATACCGCCTGCGACGCTTCTTGGGTTTTACACATTTGACGACCCCAATGACCCGTTCGCAGACAGTTCTGGGAACGGAAATAATCTTGCACAGGGTAACGGAGTAGAACCGAGCTGGGGCGCAGACATAGGATTTAAAGGATCCGGCGCGCATGACTTTACCGGTGGCACCCTCATTTCGCCGATTGACATTAATCCAGGTCAATTGCCTGATATGTCTTGGGGCGCATGGGTGCGCACTAACAACACAGACCCTGGGCTACGCAAGGTCATGGGGCATGATAATGGTGGTTGGGACCGGACCCTTGGTCTTGACAGCCGCAATGGCCAATTCCGTTACACCTCATTCACCGGGTTTGGACGGCCGGTAGTTGGAGACCTTCCGGGACCTGCAAATGCGGAGGACTGGACATTCCTTGCCGCTAATTACGACTCGAAGGACTCAACGGTTTCAGTTTACGTCGATTTGGATGCATCTACTATCGATGATGATTTGGTGAAGGTGACAGAACCCGCTAGGTGGAACAATGGTCAGGACACTTTTGCAATAGGTGGCATACGACCTGATAACACAACTGAACTTTGGGACGGAGCTATCGACAATGTTTTTGTTTACGAGGGCATCTTGACTGATGAGGAAATGAAAGACCTCCGTGATCGTGCCGCAATTGCGGGTGAGGTTTTGCGCATTACAGAAGTCGTTCGCAACCCCGATAATTCGTTCACTCTGACTTGGACATCCAATCCTAATGCAGGAACGACCTACACTGTTCTGTTCAGTCAGGACCTGAGCGAACCTCTGGAATTCTGGGGAGACGACGATGATAGCGTGGCGAGTGGTGGAGAAATGACAACTCATACCACGGGCATATTTGAAGCCGTTGATAAATTGTTTTTGATAGTAAAAAAGAACGAGTAATTGAGACATTCGGACTGACACAAGAAGAGCAAAGGCTTGTGCATTGCCTTGGCAATCGATTTAGGCTCACTTTTGCCGGGATCTAAATGAAAAAATCTTACCGTCTATTATTTCTATCTCACTTGAGCAAACCCAATAATCGATCCATATTAATGCGTCCCATTAATAGAAGACTCACCTCAAATGATATTAATTCGTCTCATCATCCTTAGTTCCCTGGTATTGATTTCAACCTCATTAGCTGAAAAATACCCCCCTCCTCCTGGCGGCTGGGACTACAATTTTAACGGAAGCTCTGATTCAAATGTATCAACTAAGGCACTGGACGGAACATGGGACCATAACAATAGTTCAGATCATTGGGACGGAACCGCTCCCGGCACAGGCAATCCCGGAGGAGTGGTCACGGTCCCCATAAGTGGTGAGCCCGGTAACAAAGCGCTACTAATAGTGGATGCGGTCAAGTCTTCAGGAACGAACAATAACCGCAGGCTGACACTGACACATGATCTGGAAACGAACGAAGGGACACCAGCAGACTTTATGGATGACGGTGCAACTTTCGCCTTCAGGCTGCGTCTACCAGAATCAGCCACTGACTTGGAGAATGCTCCGAACGGATTAAATCCTCACAGTGGGGCAAAAGGAATCATTAATTTCAGAGGGTCAGGAGGCCGGGTCGGTTTTGCGTTTGGAATCGCGGAAACTGACTCTGCTTATGAGGAGAGCGGCATGTTCATCAGTGACAGTTCCAATACAATTTTCAAAGGCCTTGATCCTACGGTCTGGAATGAGTTCTGGGTAACGATAAGAAAAAACGAAGAGAACAGTGCAAAGTACGATCTCAAGATCTACATGAACGAAGCGACTGTGCCTGATTTCTCAGAGACGATCTCACTCGCAACGAGCAGTGATGAAAGGTATCCCTACATGTCGATGCAACTCTCATCGACTTCTGATGTGGGGGCAGTAGAAATTGATTATATAGCGTATAAGGACGGGCTCTTCCTGCCAAACAATTCAGATAACGATGAATTGCCTGATACTTGGGAACTTAGCCATTTCCCTGATCTTCTTCAAAATGAGAATGGAGACCCTGACGCTGATGGACTCATTAATGGAAGCGAATTCACCTACGGCACTGATCCTAACTTGCCAGACACTGACTCGGACGGGGTCAATGACGGACAGGAAGTCAATGTTTCCGGCACTGATCCCAATTCTTCCGACACTGATAAGGATGGACTCAGTGACGGTGAAGAAATTAACAGGAACCCGCCCACTGATCCCAAATTGGCAGACACTGACTCGGACGGACTCGGGGACCTCGAAGAACTCGAAACATATAAAACGGAACCGACAAAGAACGATACTGATGATGACGGTTATGAGGACAGCGTCGAAATATCATCCGGTTCTGATCCTAATAACAAAGACAGTGTTCCGAGCTTCCCGACCCTCGATGACCTGCTCATTAGTGAATTTATGGCAAGTAATAGTTCGTCTATCCTTGACACTGACGATGACAGCTCTGACTGGATTGAACTTTGGAATCCTACGGATTCTGAAATCTCGCTAAGTAACTACTATCTCACTGATGATGCCGGACAACTCAATAAATGGGCAATTCCCAACATCAGCATTGGCCCTAATAAGTTCTTAGTTATTTTCGCCTCAGGGAAGGACCGCAATGATCCGTCCAAGGAAATGCACACCGATTTCCAACTCAGTTCATCAGAAGGATCTTACGTGGCTCTGACTCGCCAGGACGCAGATAATAATTTTACAGTTGTTTCAGCTCATGGTCTTTACCCTCGTCAAGTCGAAGATGTCTCTTATGGAGTTTTCGGAGACAATTCCCCTCTCTCGCTGGGATTCTTTAAGGATCCTTCACCAGGCGCATTGAATGAGGACAGCGCAGTTGAGGGTTTTGTCAAGGACACCACGTTCAGCACGGACAGAGGAATTTACAAAGAACCTTTCAAGACAACGATCACCACGGAAACACCGGGTGCCACAATCGTTTATACGACTGATGGGACTGTCCCGTCCAAAACTAATGGAATTAAAGTCCGCCCTAAAAATGTTGTCACTGTACCAAGCGTTGAAATTGAAATCTCAAAGACCACCTTCATCAGAGCAATGGCTTACAGGGAAAACTATGAACCTACCAATGTTGACACTCACTCATACATCTTTCCTACCGATATTCTCAAGCAATCGAGGAGCACTGTCCCTGACCATGCGAACTGGGGACACGCTGGCCCGGACTATGAAATGGATCCGGAAATAGTGAATCATGCATCTCCCGAAGTGAGGCCAGTTCCGGAAGACTTTCTCAGAGTACCTACAGTTTCCCTTGTCCTTGATTGGAATGAGTTTTTTGGGAACCGTGGAATATATATTCAGGGAGAAAGCTCAGAGAGGGACACCTCCATTGAATACATCAACCCAGATAAGAACCTTGAAGATCCTAATGCGGCTAAGGGATTTCAGATTGAGGGAACTGTTCAAATTGTAGGTGGATCATCTACCGGTAGGTGGAAGTCCGACAAGTTGTCACTTCGACTCAAGTTCCTTAAGGACCTCCGATATCCATTATACGGGGATGATAGAACCTCTCGTTTTGATACTCTGGTCCTGGACAACCGCCTCAATAATGTATGGCATTATAACCGCGGTGAGAGTCAGAGGGCCAGAGCGCAGTACACCCATGACCAATTCCCTGCCGACCTGCACACGGCCATGGGAGGACTCTCTCCCACTGGTCATCATGTCCTGCTTTATATTAACGGAGTCCTGTGGGGAATCAGTGAGCTTCATGAAAGACCTGATGATAATTTTGCCGCTCAGTACCTGGGCGGGGACAATGATGATTATGATGCAATGAAACACCGCACTTCTACAGCAGTGAATGGAACAACTGCCAATTACGGAAAGATGCTCAGCCTTGCTCGTAAAGACATGGAAGATCAGGAAAACTATCAAGCCGTCGCTGATATACTTCATATCGATAACTTTATAACCTATATGATTGCCAACTATTATGTCGGTAACACGGACTGGGCTCACCAGAACTGGTACGCAACATACAACAAAGTCAGTCCTGACGGTAAATGGTATTATCATAGCTGGGATCCGGAGCACTGCATGGAAAGTACCGGCCATGACTCGACCGGGAGGAATGATTCCGGAGGACCCACTGAAGTATTCCACAGACTCATCAAGAACCAGGAATTCAAGTTACGCTTTGCTGACATCGTCAGAAAACACTTCTTTAATGGAGGCGTTCTGACTCCCGAAGAGACTGCAAAGGCCTACCTGAAACTAGCTGATCCAATAGAAAAAGTCGTCCGTATAGAATCTGCTCGATGGGGTGATAACGCAAGTCGAAGTCCCTACACCAGACTGGACTGGATTAAGACCCGGGACCAGTTACTCGGCAAGGCCTCGGGCACCGCCTATGATAATTATTTCCCGAGAAGAACAAACATCGTATTAAACCAATTCAAGTCAAGGCGATGGTACCCCGGAACTGCAGCGCCAGACTTCTCTCAACATGGCGGATCCATCTCATCTAATTTCAATTTATCAATTAATAGCCCAAGTAACGGAACTATTTACTATACATTGGACGGTACTGACCCGCGGACACCCGCATCGGCAGCAATCGTTACTGAGCACATATTAGTGCCAGAGGTATCCACTAAGCGTGCAATCATGCCGGTGGATAACTTACTCGCCAATTCATGGTTTAGCATCGATTTCGATGATTCCTCATGGGCAGAAGGTGAACTTGGAGCCGGCTACGATTCGGCGAACGGAAGATACAACGAAATCATTGATTCAAATTTCAATTTCTCGGACCAAACCAATTCAAGCAAAGCGGAAACAGTTTATATGCGCATGGATTTTGATGTCGATGATCCTTCACTCTTTGATACATTGACTCTCAAAGTTCGCTATGATGACGGGTTCGTCGCTTACTTGAACGGAACAGAAGTTGTCAGGGACCGGGCAGGTGGAAGTCCAGGGACTCCGCTAGGATACGACGCCACAGCCTCTTCGAGTCATACTGATTCACAGGCCGAAGTCTTTCAGTCTTTCCTTATCTCGGAAAAAGCGAATCTATTGAAAAAAGGTAATAACGTTCTAGCAATTCATGGGCTCAATGTGAGCGCGGGGTCCAGTGACTTTCTAATCGATGCTGCACTCATGGCCTCTGAAGGGATCGGAGGTGGTAACGGAGGACTCTCAGACACCGCCATCACTTATAACGGTTCAATTAAACTACCGGGTCCCGAAACGATGGTCCGCGCTCGTGCATTCTCTGGCAATGAATGGTCTGCTCTCACAGAATCGGTCTTCCTCACTGACGTCGATCCGGCCAGTCCTGAGAACCTTGTAATATCAAAAATTCATTACCGACCATCTGCTCCCACGGAAGCTGAAATGGAATCCGGACACAATAATCGGAATGACTTTGAATACATTGAACTGATGAACATTGGTAATAAGAGCATCGATTTGAGGGGCCTAATCTTTGATAAGGGGATCGACTTTGATTTTAATACAGGCAATTCCCTAGTCATTGAATCGGGGAAAAGGGCACTCATTATCGAAAACAATGATGCCTTCGAGCATCGTTTTGGAAATGAGCTTCCTGTCCTAGGAAAGTTTGCCAATAATACCAATCTATCTAATGGTGGTGAAAGAATCCTATTATTAGCAGCTGATAGCTCCGCTATTCGAGACTTTGAATATAATGATGATTCTCCATGGCCTGAAACGGCGGACGGGAAAGGATATGCCCTCGTACTTAAGAACCCAGAATCGAATCCAGATCACAAGGTTCCGGAAAACTGGCAGCCCAGTTCTGTCCTCGGTGGAAACCCCGGATCAGAAACACCAAAGATAGGGTTTGATGATTGGCAACTGAGTAACTTTTCTAAGTCAGAGCTTCAAAATATAGAAATATCAGGCCCAGGAGCTAATCCTGACGGAGACCTTTTAACTAATCTCGAAGAATTTCTATCAGGCAATGATCCTAAATCATTCGATCCGTCAGATTCTTTACTAGACATCAAAGTCGAAGAAATTAGTCTCAATGAAGATCTGGGAGAGTCTGCTTTCCTTAAGCTAAGGTTAAATAAAGATGCTCGTTCTTCCTTGGACTGGAAAATCCTAGGTTCCTCTAACGGATCTGACTGGGAAGACGCGATGAAATTTCTAGAATATTCGGACACAAAAGAACTTGGGAACGGCAATGAGCGTATCCGTTATCAGATCAAAGCACAGCAAACCTATAAAAAGCTTTTCTTCCGAATACAAACTCGTCCCTGACAAGATCAAGCAATAAGGTCCAAGACTGGTTCCCCACTAGATATCATCAGCGGACGGTCCTGAGTATCATAGATGTGAAGCCTTGGATCAATGCCGAGCAAATAATAAATGGTCGCAGTTAAATCTTCAGGAGTCACTGGGTCCTCTTCCGGCTTGGACGCATGCTTATCAGACTTTCCATAGACGAAACCTTTTTTGACACCGCCTCCTGCCAAAAGAACACTGTAGCATTGAGGCCAGTGGTCCCGGCTAGCATTTTTATTGATTTTTGGAGTCCTTCCGAACTCGCCCATCCAAACAACGAGAGTCTCATCAAGCATTCCCCGCTGATCTAAATCCTCAATTAGAGTAGGTAATGTCTGATCCGTCATTGGCAAATGGTAGGCTTCTACGATTGGGTACATGCGTGTATTATCAAAGCCATGGGTGTCCCAACCGCCGTTCGTTTTGCTCCTACCTCCAATGACGTTCGAGAAGTAGCAGGTCGTAAACTTAACGCCCGCCTCAGCTAACCGCCTAGCCAGAAGACATCCCTGCCCATAAGTGGAACGGCCATACTTTTCCCTCAACCATCTTGGCTCCTTGGAAATATCAAATGCGTTTCTGACCCTAGATGAATTCAACATTGCGAGAGCATTCTTATAGTAATCATCAAGACCACGTGCCCGTTCTGAAAACTCCAGCATTCTGGACTGTTCATCAATGAGGCTTTGCAGGCCTCGCCGAGATTGTATACGGTCAAGGCTCAACCCCTCCGGAAGACTCAATTCAGGGAGCCTGAATTTATCTTTGTTCGGATCCCTAGGAATGAAGAGCGGATCATACTTCTTACCTAGGAAACTCGCATGCTGGCCAGGAGTCCTTGATCCGTCAGCTATGACATGAGGATAAGAGACAAACGTTGGCATTCCATTGTCTGCGTTGGGCACAAACTTACTGACCACTGAACCGTAAGCTGGGTAAAGATCAGGAAGGTCTCGGAGCCGCTGATCATCACTCGGAGGAGCATGCCCAGTAAGCGCATAATAACCGGCAGAATTGTGATTTTTCATTTTGTGATGAAGGGTCCTTACCACGGTACATTTGTCCATGTGCTTGGCCATTCGCGGCAAGTGTTCACAAATCTCAATGTCCGGGCAGGTGGTCCTTATCTGTGCATGCGGCGACCTGTATTCTTTGGGAGAATCAGGTTTCATATCGAGAATATCAATCTGGCTAGGTCCTCCCCACTGAAAAAGAAAAATGACCGATTTGGCACGAGCCGTTACCTTGGACCTGGGCAATGCCAACTCATCAGCACGCAAGAAATCAGCAACATTCATGCCGAGCATTCCCATTCCCCCCGCACTCAGCAGTGCGCGGCGAGAAACTGACACCGTCTCAAGGCTATTGCAGTGAAACCGTTTCATTTTCTTAATAAAAATTCCTTAGCATTTAAGAGACCCCATGAAATATCCTCAATTGCCGAACGTCTGTTCTCAGCCAAGCTAACGTAACTGAGCATCAATGACCATTCTGGAGAGGATGGAGGCCTAGTTAGAACTGCCCAATAAAGCTCATTAATAATTTGAAGATCATCTTTCCCCTCACCAATGAGACGGCCGATCCGGTTATCTTCTTTCTTTATTATCCCATTAATAGTTTCACCCGCAGTCAGCTCAAAGACCTGTGCCAGAGTCGTTTCATTACTCCTTTCAGCATCAGAGTTAGTGAGACGCGCAGGTTTACCAAAGACTTTCAAAAATCGGTCCCCATGATATGGGTCTTTTGACAAATGAACGGACTCGACTCCAGGCATACTGATCGCTCTATTGCTCTTGGAGGTATCGGAAAATGCCGCCTCCACTGACATTGATTGGTGAGCAGCATCAATGACCACCTCAGCAGGGTATCGCATGACTCTGGCCCTGGCAAAATTTTCCTCAGGACCGATGCCCGAAATTCCCTCAGGGTCAGACGACAACTGATAAGTCGATGAATTAGCAATTAGCCTAATTAATTCTCGCTGATTGAAATCACTTTTAATTAATTCATTTGCAAGAAAATCGATAAGTTCAGGGTTCGATGCGGGGTTCGTTTCGCGCACATCATCGACGGGATCAATTAATGGCTGACCCATCAGGTTCGCCCATATCCGGTTCGCCTGAACCTTAGCAAATCTTGGATGAGAGGTGATCCAAGAGGAAAGCTCATCAAGCCTATGATCATATGACTTGAGTGAATCAGCATCAGCGTCGAGAAATCCCGGGACAGGACGTTCATTGGTCCTGGGGTCCTTTAGCAATTTCTTCTGGTCCATGTCCTTGATAGGAACCAATTTAACTATCTGCTCACCGACGAATCTGTGCTTATCAAATCCGTCCTTCCTCTTATTTTCAATGATCTCATAATCAATACCCTCAAAGACCGCAGCGAATCTATAATAGTCCTCTTGGCTCACACGCTCAAAGGGATGATCATGACATTTGGCACAATTTATTCTCGACCCAATGAAGACCTGAGCAACGGCTTCGGCTCTATTAACTGGCAACCTTAAAGCGCGATAAAAATTAGCCGGAGGGTTCTCGTAAGTGCTTCCAGTTGCACATAAAATGTCACGGGTAAATTGGTTCAATGGCTTTCCCTGTCCTATCATCTCAGATAGCCAGGTGAAAATTTTCTGCACACCCTTAGGGTCCAACGTCTTCTCCTCGACCCTAAGCAAATCAGCCCACTTTAGCGCCCAGTAATCTGCATATTCCTTCGATTCCAACAATGAATCCACTAGCCGAGAACGTTTATCTTGCCTCTCATCTAATAGAAATGATTTCGCAGTCTCTGGTTCCGGCAATGAGCCACTAATGTCCAGACTCACGCGCCTAAGAAAGGTCAGATCATCACAAATCTCCGCAGGATTTTGTCGGAACAATCTTAATTTTGAAAAAACATGTTCGTCCACTCCGTTCCTAGGGTCAGGACCGTTCCATTCATAACTGCCATTATCCTTAATCATTGCCGCCCTCATCGATGCCCTGCCGTTCAGGTACCGCACCAACACGGTCGTCTCCCCGGGCTGTTTAAACTGAACGGTTCCAAAATCACCAACCTCAGCTATCAGATTTGAACTTTCATAAACGGCCCAACGGGTAACATCGATACGGGTACCGTCTGAAAACCTAGCCTCAACTTTAACATCTATGCTTCTTTCGGGAGTCGATATGATGGATACCGGCGGTGACACCTGAATGGAATCAAGTGCGGGCCTTGTCTCTAAATCGGTGCTTGCCCCTGCACTGATCCATTCAAGTAAAATGCGATACTCATCTGAACCCACATCAAAACGTTTTCCTCCCTCATGCTTACTCTGAAGAGTAGGTTTGAGGAGAATCTTACTTGATTTAGGATCTTCAAGGTTCACCCGGGTCCCCGAAGAGAAGAGCTCTTTATAATCGTGATCCGGATCTCCACCCCATAACGAGAGTTTAAACCCCCCCTTGCCATTCTGGTTTCCATGACATCCTCCGGCATTGCATCCGGACTTAGAAATCACAGACATCACATCACGCGAGAAACTCACCTCTCCAAAAGCGCACAATTGAAAAGATAATAAAATAGTAGCTGAAAAAATGACAGGTTTGAATGGCAAGACAGTTAAGGTTGGCCCAAGTGAAGAGTACTCTCAAGCTTTATCCGATTCTCTGAGCATTAGGACATGAGGTATCGTGGCCTCCTCAAAAATTGGTCCCTCTTTGCGATAACCCAGGGACTCATAAAACTCAGTCACCGAAACTTGCGAATGCAGATACGTTTTAACCATTCCGAGTAATTCTGACTGCTTGATAAGATTTCTCATAATTTCTGATCCTATTCCTAATCCTCTCCAATCTTTCAGAACAGCTAACCGGCCTATCTTTCCTTCGGGGCAAAGCCTTCCGGTTCCCAGAACCTTTCCCGAACTTTCATGGGCCAGAGAATGATAACATTGATCATCCTTTCCGTCCCTCTCAATAGAAACATCCACGCCCTGCTCCTCAATGAACACTGCACTCCTCACCTCATACAGGAGCGCGGATTCAGTTTCCCATTCAGCATTACGAACGACCCAGTCCCTTTCCATTCTTCTTAAATTCTGAATCGATACTAATGATTCATCAAGTCCCTAACGTCATTTCTTCCAATCAGGGCCAATCGAGTATATAGATATACTACTGATGCACTCGATAGGACGAAATCTAAACAAATGCATAATCTTGATCTGGATCCTGACGTCCGCCATCATGGATTCCCAGGCAGGAAAAATGCTCATCAGTGACCGGGGAGCGAGCCGGATACGAATAGCGGACCTTGACGGATCAAACTTAAGGACTCTGATCCCTTCAGCTGGAACCAACGTGAGAGGAATAGCAATCGATATAAAGCGCAATCTGTTATTTTATGCGGATAATGGGGGGAACGTCATCTACCGGGCAAAACTCGACGGTTCAGAGAGAGAGTCGATCGTTTCGACCGGCTTGAGGTTCCCTGCTGACATTGCACTCGATAGAGAATCATCCAAGATCTACTGGTGCGACAAAGACAATGACCGGATAGAACGCTCTGATTATGATGGGGAAAATCGTGAAACTGTGATCGAAACGGAGGGCCCTTACTATCTTGACCTTGATCTTACTCACAAGAAACTCTACTGGGGAGATTTTTCAGGAGGTAATATTTTCCGCGCCTCTCTTCCTAATGCGGAAAATACCGAAAAAATTGTCAGTGGTCTGATCCGGACCCGGGGAGTCAAAGTAGATCCTGAGGGAGGTTACTTTTATTGGTGTGACCGAGAAGCGCACAAGGTTCAACGAAAACCAATAAATGGTGGTGACATTGAAGATCTGTACTCCGGCCTAGACACACCGCATGGGATGACATTGGACATCAATGCAAAAAAAGTTTACTGGGTCGATACGGGAACAAACTCAATCGGAGGAACCGGAGCAAAGGCCGTGAGCAGGGGCGACATGGACGGTTCAGGCAAACAGGAAGTCTTGGCGAGTCTTTCCCAGCCATGGGATCTGACACTAGACACCAGAATCACAAATTACAGAGAATGGACAAAGAGACGGTTCAGGAAAGACTCACCAACGACATTAACTTCACCCGGATCGGACCCGGACAAGGATCAGAAAATCAATTTACTGGAATATTTCTCTGGGACGGATCCGTTCGAGTTTGGAACAAAAGAAATAGTCTCATTGATCAGATCTGATCCATACATGGAACTGACATACAAAATGATAAATCAACCCATTGTTGACATTAAAGTTAGCATAGAAAGTTCCGAGGACATCGTTAATTGGACCGTTAATCCTCAGGACATAAAGGAATTAGGATCCAGCGCCTTTGAAGGATCGGTTCTCATTAATCACCGCTTCAATTATCAGGCAGAGAAAAAAAAAGGCGCGCAGATAAGGCTAAGAATTACACTCATTGATCCGTGAAAATCCGCGATGCAACAAATGCCGACAGTGAAGAAGTCATTGATCTGATCAGTTCAATATATGATGAGTATGGCGAAATAATGTACACTGACGGAGCAGACAAGGACCTTCTAGACATCAATCAACACTATCATAAATCCGGCGGTGACTTTGTGGTTTTGGAAGATGATCAGAAAAGAATCGTGGGCTCCCATGCGACTCTCCCTAAAGATCAATCGGCAGGCCTCCTGACCTTCAGAAGACTGTACCTTGAAAAATCAATGCGCGGGTCCGGAGCGGGGAAAACTCTAATGGACTGGGCAGTGAACTGGGCAAAAGATCATGAATACAAACGGATCGAGTTCTGGTCAGATACAAGATTTAAAAGGGCTCACCAATTTTTCGAGAATTACGGTTTCCATAGTACCGGTGAAATTAGAGACATGGATGACGGCGCACTCCCCTATTCGGAATATTTTTTCTCGCTGAACTTATCTTCCTGAGTAAGTTCAAAAAGAGAAACAAAATTAGATTTGCCGGCCAAATAATACTATCTTTTCCTCGTAAATCGGATCTACAAATTCCCCACAATGAAAAAGCTAAACTACCTGATCCTTGGCCTTTTCCTGTCTTTATTTGTGACAGAAAAACTACCGGCTAATTCCGCAGGACAAAGCCTTCCGAATATTATTTTCTTTCTTGCTGACGATATAGGCTGGGCTGACCCTGGCCGGTATCATGAATATTACTCGGGAGAAAAAGCTAAAGTCCCGACCCCTAATCTGGATAGGCTCTGCGATGAGGGAATGATGTTCCTGGATGCACAACTTCCCGCAGCACTGTGTGCTCCTAATAGGTTCTGTATCATGACCGGAAATTACACGCAACGCTCAAGGCCGTGGGGAACATGGAACCGAACAGCATCTTCCGCATTTCATTTCGGCAATGCAAAGGATGACCGAATTGAAAATCCCCACAAGACAGTTGGAACTGCACTCCAAAAAAAAGGTTACAAAACTGCCTACTTTGGGAAAATGCATTTTGGAGGTGATTTCTTTGATCCGTCAGGAACAATAATGCGGGACCTTCCCAATGATCAGCTCGATCAAATCGATTTCAGTAAACGTTTTCGGAACGGGCTACTGGATCATGGTTTTGATTATACGTTTGTGACCCCGGACGGGATTCAAGGACCACTTTACGCCTACTTCGAAAATGACCTTTATGTCCCAATCAGTAATTTTTCATCTGAGGTGAATGGGGTCGATGTGTCCGGTGATTCGGTTCTCAGATCTTTCAGCAAGGGTCACAGAGTCGGTAATGGCGAAATGATTCAGGCCGGTTACGGTGACTCCGAATTTGATACAAGCGAACACGGACCAATTCTTTCCCACTTTGCGCAAGAGTTCATTGAAGAGCATGTTTCCAATGATCCTGAGAGTCCTTTCCTGCTCTATTACGCGACTCCGGCAATTCACGTTCCTCTAACACCCTCAGTGGAGGGAATAGAGGCTTCCGGCCATAGCCAGATAGGACCTCGAGCAGATTTCGTTTATGATCTTGATGCTCAACTGGGCCTGCTCCTGGATAAGCTCAGGGACCTTGGCATTGAGAACAATACATTAATCATTTTCACCAGTGATAATGGAGGCGCAATTAGCGGGGGCCAGGCCCAGATCGCTGCTGGGCAGGACCCAAACGGTCCATTACGTGGGAAGAAAATGTCAATTTATGAAGGGGGACACCGGGTCCCAATGATTTGGAAATGGGGAAATGGAACCCAAAAAGGATCCATTGTACCTCCCAATACCAAATGTGAACATCTCGTTTCTGTCATGGACTGGGTAGCGAGTGTCATTGACCTTGCGGGTGGAAAAGTCGCTGCGGACCAGCACTACGATTCGATCAGCATTCTCCCATTGCTCTTCTCAGACGAACCCGATGAATTGAATCCCTTGAGGAATTTCCATTTCTATAGTGTCGGCGATTATCGTGGAGTCCGGATGGATGATGATCAGGGAAAATGGTTCTACAAAAGAACCAACGCCGACGGAAAATTGGAACTCTTCGATTTGATGGAAGAGCTCGAGCAAACTGCAAATCTAGTCGAGGGATATGCATCGATTGAGGAAATTCCGATTGAACACCCACAAAAAGATAGGATCCAGATAATGGAAAACTGGTTCAATGCTCATAAGGCAACGGCTAGCCCAAGGACAACAGAAGCACTCGATTACAGTGACAAGAACACTCAAGGGAGTAATCAAAGGATTATCAGTACTAACTTCACAGAGTACACTGGAGACCCTCAAAGGATCAATGACGGTGAGACCTTCGGCATTGAAGAATTAGGCAGTGTAACAGATAGCTGGATAAATCTTCACAAGACGGACCAAGTGACCGGACTAGCCAACAATTTAAGTGAAAGAACGAGCGTCAATCTCTCCATTAAACATCCCAATAACTGGGCAACTGGTAACTTGGCATTTAACAATACTCCTATCAGAGCAGGCATCGATGACTTCACTGGAACGAATTCACCAACATCGGTTACTTTTATGGGGCTCAATGCCACTTTCCCTGACGGGTACAAGGCCATCGTCTACGTGGGTGGTTTCCTAGGCAATAGAGGAACTTCAATCTCAGACGGAAACTCAACCTTTTATTACCAGACACCAGCATCACCAACTGCTCCTGTTACTTTTGTACAGACAACCACAGTCACTGACGGTGGGGATGGAACAGCTCCCGAGGCCCATTACGCCATTTTCGGGACGGATGAATCTCCCCTATTAACTGATTCAATCACCTTCACTATAGACACTCTGTACGGTGGAGGTTCATTCATAGGAGGCGTACAAATCATGGGAGAATCAGTCCCGGGTGAACCTATAAAGACACTGATACCAGTTCCTTTAGAAGAACCCAGAATTGGAATATATAATGAATCAGGTTCAATTCTACTCAGTAACCTTTATTCGGACGCATCCTACGAATTACAAGAATCAACGCCCTTAGGAAATCAGTGGTCAGTACTTGAACTGATCGAATCACCAAAAGAAAGACAAATCACAATCTCAAATGATTTTCTGGAGAAAAATGCTTTTTATAGAATTCTATATCCTGAAAAAATTCTAAGATTGAACCTTCCTAAAAGCCCTCAATAAATCATATTCTTACCCCAGAAAAATTCTTTGATGCGTATCTTTTGTTATACATTAATCCTCTGCATCGTTGGGCCACCAATGATTATAAATGCAGAGGACTGGCCCCAATATCTGGGCCCGACTAGGGACACGGTCTGGAATGAATCAGGAGTTCATCTGAATTTTAATGAACATCCTCCAAAACTTCTCTGGTCTCAACCAATTGGCAGCGGATACTCGGGACCTTCAGTCTCAGCAAATAGGGTCTTTGTAATGGACAGGAAATCAGAACCATATATACCCGAAAAAATTAAACCCGGAACAAACCCCAACTTTGTAAGAGCAAAAATAAAAGGAAAAGAACGAGTCATTTGTCTTAGTACTGAAAACGGAAAAATAGTTTGGTCTCATGAATATGATTCCACTTATACCTCAGTGTTCATCTATGCCATAGGCCCCAGGACCACACCACTCGTTCATGATGGTCATGTCTTTACTTTGGGAGCAGAGGGTCAACTCAACGCCTACGAATCAGAAAATGGAGAACTGATATGGTCCAAGAATTTAATTACTAATTATGGAATCGAAAATCCAGAATGGGGAACAGCCTGTCACCCCCTCATATACAAGGAAACTTTAATTTGTACTGTAGGAGGAAAGGGCCAGACGCTAGTGGCATTTGATTACAGGACTGGTAAAGAAAAATGGAAATGCTTGGACTCTAAGAAACCAGGATACGGAACACCAGTAATCGAAACTATCCACGGGACCAAGCAACTGATCGTCTGGCACGGGGAATCAGTGAACGGCGTTGACCCTGATACCGGCAAAGTTTACTGGTCAGTGGCTTTTAAACCTGAGTTCGGAATGGCGATAGGTGCACCTAGGGTATGGAATGATCTTGTATACGTTATGGGATATAATGGAAAGTCCGGCACTGTGAAGGTAGATAAAGGTTCCAAGTCCGCATCACTATTGTGGGGACTTGATCGAAGGCTAGGGGTCGCCGGAGTCATCAACACCGCTCACGCGCAAAACGGACACATCTACTCTGCAGGCCAGAGGGGGCTTTTTAGATGTGTTGAAATGATGACCGGAAAGAGACTATGGGAAACTAGAATGCCACTTTTGAAGAAAGACGGATCTGGCCGTGGAGCATGGCCAAGTGCTTTCACTGTACATCATAAGCCCAGTAATCAGACCCTAATTTTTAATGATCATGGAGAAATGATTTCTGCGAGGCTCATGCCTCAAGGTTATGAGGAAATATCGAGAACAAAAATTATTGAGCCAACGCATTCAGTCGGTGGAAGAACATTAGTTTGGTCTCATCCGGCTCTAGCAGACAGAAAATTATTCTGCAGAAACGACAGGGAAATCCGTTGCTATGACCTGTCAGGAAGCCAAGCAAAGAAAAAAAGTCCCAGATAAATTAATCCTAGTAGCCTAAAAAACGACCAGATTTTTCTAACAAGTCGCTATTAGCATCTCAGATAAAATCTACTGATCAAACTGGCCTTCTGATTCAATAGGACTTAACTTTATCAAGTCTCCTATAGGAAAAATAGAACTATGAAAATCGCCAATTATATTATGAAACTAATGACAAATTCAGATATTCGAAAGGCCACACTACTGCTAAGCACTTTGATGTTCACAGTATTAAAGTCTAGCGCAGCGGAAAATCCTCCTCATGTAACTGTTTACGGGACCGCTACTACCTCTGTCGCCATAGATGAAATGAATTGGAAAATCAGAATCAGCCATAAAAATCCAAGCCTGGAAGAGGTAGCGAAAGCTCATAACTCCACCGTTAAAGAAGTTCTGGATTTTCTAATGGAAAATGAATTACCGGAACATTGCATTCAAACATCTGGAATGGAATTTGGTGAACACTTCATTTCCTCTAAGCTCAAGGGAAGAGTCAGGGATGGCTATCAGGCCTCATCCAGCATCAACTTCAAGGTGGCAATCACGAGCACCAATGACAATGATTTGGATCGACTTAATTTTAGCTCAAAGTACAAGGATCTTTGGACCGGAATTTCGCGAATGCAAAACGTTTCTCTCAATGGAATCACTTACGACAACTCCAAGAGAATTAAGCATCAGAATGAGACAAGAAAAAAAGCTCTGTTAGCAGCCAAAGAAAAGGCAGAAACACTTGCCATCACTCTGGACTCGGAAATTGGCAAGCCACTATTTATCGAGGAAGAAAGGTTCGGATACTCCAGAAATAATTTTAATAATGTTTATGCTACTAACGAACAAGCAGTTATAAATGATGCCTTTGCGCCAGGACAAATCCCAATCACGGTACAAATTAAGGCGTCATTTTCATTAGTGACAAAATAAAATCACTCGGACCTTTGAATTTATTCCTAACATTAATGAGACGAGTAATTCTATATCTGATTACGATTAGTGGACTCTCAGTTTCATTCCTTTCTGATTCGCAATCCAAAGTCACGTTACTCGAAGAAGAGTCCATAGGTCTCCTCGAGCAATATTGCCTTGACTGCCATGACGAGGAAACCAAAAAAGGAAACTTTGATCTTTCTAATTTATTGGATGAGGAGGGTCATGATGGTTCTCTCATTTTTGAAAACCTGATCACTGGCAGGATGCCACCTGCCGATAAAAAACAACCCTCTTCAACTCAAAGAAGGACCCTCCTTGATTGGCTCTCTAAAAGACAAAATTCAAAAGCAATTAATTCTTATCAAAGAATCAGTCGTCACGAGTTCGTCCATTCATTGAACGACCTTCTTGGAGTAAAATTGGATTTGACTGGAAACATTCCGGAGGACCGAGGCACTCACGATTTCGATTCTGATCGAAAGATTCTCTTAACCAAGGAAATGCTCAGTTCCTATTTCTCCGCAGCAGATGAAATGCTCGAATTTGCTTTACCGGAAAAAGGTTTCCCTCAAGAGCGGATCTGGGTAACAAACAAGATCAAAGACAGTCACGATACCTATAATATCTATACTCGTAATTATCAGGAGGGAATTCTCTTCTCATGGACAAGAGCAAATAATGGGAACAACTATTCTTTCTTTTACGACAACTTTGATCCTCCAGTAAAGGGTTGGTATGAACTCACTTTAGATGCAAGGAAACTTGGAAACTTTGAAGAGGATATTAGTGTTCTAGTATTCTCTGGAAAATATTATTTTGCAGATGACAGACCCCAACCACAACGATTACTGGATGTAATATCCCTATCCAATAAGGAAGTAAAATCTCACACGATTCGAGCAT
>SHBV01000039.1 GCA_004211885.1 Verrucomicrobiaceae bacterium | reverse complement strand
CTTTTCCATTGAAGAGGTGTCTAGTTTGGAAAAAAACCGCCTCCTAGTTTCTGCACTTTGATCTAATAGTTGTTGGTTGTGTCTATTAATTTCATTGAAGGCCCGGTCCTGAACGTTGCCGAGTTCTTTTACCGGGAGCGCAATGGCCTTATTTATTTTTACATTCTGATCCATGTAATTGCTTATGTCTCCGGGCTTAAGGCCTGCTCTCTTTATTTCGGATAATGCCTGATCCGTACTAAAACTGGGTACTTTCCCGGGTTTGCCTCCGGTCCCTCTCGGGACTAGGATTTCATGAGCCTGAGAAGGATCAATGACTAGGACTCGTGGTCGAATGATCTTGGCAATTTCAGCGTCTCCAAAGTCATTAAGCAGTCCAAATACGTTCCTATAAGCAGGTTCATCCCATACCCTTTCTCTTTTACCGAAGTGGCCAATGATCCAGGCACGTTCAATTCGCTCATCAACGGCAGCAGCATGAAAAGCAATGAGCCCACCTTCACCGTCTCCGGCCACCCCAATGCCTTTATTCTTTTTGTCCAGAGCATCGATGATTGCTGATACTTTTTGCACTTCGTAGCCGATTAAATGCCTACCGAGTTCAAAAGCAGATCTGTAAAGGAACTCACGGTTACTAATTTTTCTGTGTTTAGCCTTGCGATCAATGAGCACTGGAACAAAGACACGGTGACCATTCGCTGCAAGCGTCTGTGGTCTCGTTGTCGTGGCAAAACTTTCAGGATCGGGAATATAAATGGTTGTAAATTCAGCGTTACCAGGTTCGATCAATAGCCCTTCTACTGAGACACCTCCGAAGGCCTGTAATCGGAAATTTCGAACGGAGTATTCTGGAACCTCATGAATAATTCTACCTGTTAGTATTTCAGATCCCGTTACCCTTTCATCACGAACACCGATAATGTGTTTTAGTTTTTCACGATGTTGAGACAGGTCAATGTCATTAAGCGTTTTGGTTCTGGCATTTCTTTTGACAACGGCCTGATCAATTTTTCTTAGGAGAAATGCATCTGCAACATCGACTAGCTTAGAAGCAATATCACCTTCCCAATTAAGTGCGGCAGTCCCTTTAAGAGGATTTGCCTGACATGTTAACGTGTTTATCAGCAAGAATCCGACAGGAACTAATAAATTAAGGTGCCTAGTATTCTGATTATGCGAGGAGCGGAACATTCTTTTATATTATTGAAAATCACAACATTATGGAAAGAACTTTGATTCCATTTTTAATGTCATTCAATTTTTCTACCTTCCGCTGTCCGTCAATAGCTCATAAAGGCAGGCAATGGATTCGAAGATTGTACTTTTAACACCCGCACTAGATTTCATCCATTTTTTGGCATCATAAGACACTGGCGGTAAGGCAATAATTCCTATCTGATCTTGCCTCTCAAATACTTTTTTAACAGTGATCCAGCTCCGGCGCGCATGAACGTTTAATGTGACTAGGTCGAAAGGTTCTGAGCTTAGGCCACGTTGTTTGAATTCCTTCTTTAAGTTTACTGCTGCGCTGAAGGTTCGGTGCCTAAGCGGTTTGCTGGCAGGAGCTATATGTATTTTTTCTTTTGGAACCCCAAGTTCAATTAGTGTTGCGGCGGCCATTTGATTATAAGTTTTGAATTTCTCTGAAATATAATAGCCCCTTTCAAGTCTAGGGCCGATCAACCATAAAGACTCGTAGTTATTATCTTTAGCATTAAAAATTTTTGCTACCTGCTCCATGGAATTATCAGCCATCCATGACTCAACAACTAGGATCTTGGCGTTAGGAGCTTTGTCAGTGACTGCAAGGAAATTGTGAGATGAGAATAAAATGAACGAAAGGCTAGTTAGTATAATGAAAATCGAAAGCAGAATGGCTGGCCATGTTGGGATCCAGATAGTTCGCTTCTTAAAGAATTGAAAACCCATTCTAAAATCAATCAGATATTAATTTGTATTAGGTTCAGTATGATCAGTGGATGTATCATATTGTTCCAAGGGCCTAACAATGTTGGTTTCCAGTGCCCAGACTTTACTTAGAACTTCTTGCGAAAGAGGTTCCTGTTCTTCGTAACCCTGATAGATCATTTCTATTTTCGCATCAATATTATCAATGTGGTGAAGAATAATGGCCTCTGGTGTTTTAGGAAGGACCGGTGATCCATATTCTATTTTTCCATGATGTGAGAGTATTAGATGAACTAGATGAATTCTTGCCTTTTCACTACTTGGCTCCATCATTTTCCATTCTTCACCTGCCTCAGATTCAGTTTCACGCCATAAGGAATTTACTATTTCTGCTCCAATTGCTATGTGGCCAGTGAGCTCTGCACGAAAATCATAAGGCATCGTAAATCCATCTTTTGGAAAAGTATTCTCCCACATCTTTCCACAATCATGAAATAGGATACCCGAGACGAGTAAGTCACGATTCAGATTGGTGTAGGCTGAGCAGATTCCTTCTGCGCTCCTGATCATTTGAGCCACGTGTTCAGTTAGTCCTCCTCGACGTGCATGATGCAAGTTTCGTGCTCCTGCTGAACGCTTAAAACGATCACCAAAGCGTTCTAGAAACTTTATACAGATGCTTCGAAATCTTGGATCTGGCAATGCTTCACATACTGATTGGATATAATGGTAGTCGTTTTCTAGTTTTATTTTAGACTCTTCTGTCCCCGCAAGAACATCGGCAATTTCTTCTGCCCCAAGAGTGGATAATTGCCAATCACGGGCATCAAGCCCATATTCGTTACTTGACCAATACCCTCGTATCTTTACCCATTCATTTCCTTTTAAAGATTCGGCTTGTGAGAATGCAACCGAGTCCTGCCAAGCTTTTAATTTGATTGATCCGCTAGAATCACAAAGTTCTACTTCGTAATAAGGGTTTCCATTCCGGGTTTGTTTACGTACAGAACCAGAAATTTGGCCGCATACAGAAAATTCTCCTGGATTAGAGGGTATAGTATTTTTTAGCTCGGCAATGATTATAGATTCCATGTATTGCTACATTCAAAACATTCTCGGGCAGAAGAAACAGTATTTTTAATCGACAATTGTTAATAAAGGTTTAATATTTACTATAACGAATGAAAGATTCGTATTAATTCACCGTTTATATAATGATGGGTATTCAATGGTTTCAAGTATTTGTGTGTTTGGCTGGGCTTTCAATTCCAGTCGCTGTTCTACTTTTTGCTGCAGCTGATACTGCAAGAGCAAGGAAAGAAAGTGGTGAACAGGAATAAGATTTTTATTCCCCATAAGTTAATAGTTCAGCCTCTTAGTGAGGTAAATATTCTTTTAATTCATTGCTTCTGTACTTTTATACGCAATGGAAATTCCTGACAAGGTGACCTGCGTTGATTGTGGACGATTGGCTTATCGGCTCACAATCGAACCTGAATTTGGTTTTTCTGATGGTGACTGGGTAGCGTATAGATGTTCGGGATGTGGTGATCGATGGGACTTGGAGGTTAGTTCAAATATTTATCCAGATACGGATTCTAAAGATCAGTGAAAAGAAGGAACCGACTTGTGAAATTTACTCATTCGTGGTTCATAGAGTGTGATGGCTTGCGATTTTCAGCTTCGTTCTAATTACCAGCCCCGCGGCGATCAGCAGCAGGCCATTGATAAATTAATTAAATGTTTAGATGCTGGCAATCAGCACCAGACACTTTTAGGTGTCACCGGATCAGGAAAAACATTTACGATGGCGAACGTCATTGCTGGCATGAATAGACCGACTCTAGTCATGTCACACAATAAAACTCTCGCAGCGCAGCTTTATTCTGAATTCAAAAATTTTTTTCCAAATAATGCGGTTGAGTATTTTGTATCTTATTTTGATTATTACCAACCTGAAGCATATATACCGCGCAGTGATACCTATATAGAAAAGGACTCATCAATTAATGACGAGATAGAGCGTCTTCGTCTTTCGGCAATGGGATCTTTACTTACTAGAGAAGATGTCATTGTTGTGGCAAGCGTTTCTTGTATTTATGGTTTGGGATCTCCCGATGACTACAAGGACATGATGTGCCCAGTAAATACAGGAATGAAGATGGATAGGGACAAATTTTTAACAAGGCTAGTTGATATGCTATATGAGCGTAATGATGTTGCGTTTACGCGTGGTAAGTTCCGATCTCGCGGAGACGTGGTTGATGTTATACCTGCTTATTTGGACAATGAAGCGATTAGAGTTGAATTCTTTGGAGATGAAATTGATAGGATTTCAGCCTTCGATCCAATTAGTGGGAATATTATTTCTCGTTTGGATAATTATAATTTTTATCCTGCTAAGCAATTTGTTACTCCGGCTGATAAGATGGCACGCGCTATCAAAGAAATTCGTATTGAACTCGAAGAACAAGTAGCATTTTTTGAAAAGAATCAAAAATTTATTGAGGCTCAGAGGATCCGGCAAAGAACCGAATATGATATAGAAATGATGCAGGAAATGGGTTTTTGCCAAGGAATAGAGAATTATTCAAGACACTTAGGGTCAAGACCACCTGGTTCTCGACCTTCTACATTACTTGACTTTTTCCCTGAGAATTACTTGACCATCATTGATGAATCGCATGCTACAGTGCCTCAGGTAGGGGGAATGTATGAGGGGGATAAATCTCGAAAAACTAATCTTGTGGACTATGGATTCAGATTGCCGAGTGCACTTGATAACAGGCCTCTAATGTTTGATGAATTTATGGATCTAACGGGTCAGCGTGTTTATGTAAGTGCCACTCCTGCAAGATTTGAGATAGAGAATAGTAAGGTTGGAAATTCAAAATATATAGCGAAGAGGAGTAAGAAAAAAGGATCTAGTGAGATTTTGCCAAAGTTAGTTCCTCATATTTCAGGCTCTTCCCAGAAAGTTGATAAATTTAACGTTCAGGATTCTGATCAAGACTTGATCATTGAGCAGATTATTCGACCAACTGGGCTGCTGGATCCTTTAGTTGAACTCAAACCATTGAAAGGCCAGATAGATGAAACCATTGAATTGTGTCGCAGTGCTACTGAGTCAGGTAATAGGGTCCTCGTAACGACACTTACTAAGAGAACCGCGGAGGATCTTACTGATTATTTACGTGATGTGGATCTTAGAGTTCGATATTTACACAGTGACATAGGAGCTATTGAAAGGGTAGAAATTTTAAGAGCATTACGTGCCGGTGAATTTGATATTCTTGTGGGGATTAATCTGCTCAGAGAAGGGCTTGATCTTCCTGAAGTGGCATTAGTTTGTATTTTGGATGCAGACAAGGAAGGTTATCTTCGAAGTGAAACCTCGCTGATTCAAACGGCTGGCCGAGCTGCACGGCACGTTGAAGGAAGGGTAGTGCTATTTTGCGATGAAATGACAAAGAGCATAGAAGGTCTTGTCAATATTACTGAATATCGTAGACGAAGGCAGGTCGAATATAATGAAATTAATGATGTTATTCCAGAAAGTGTTCGCCGTGCTGATCAGGAATCATTACATATGACTCTTGGTGGGACAAAAGTGTCTGAGGAGATACTAGCAGGAAACGACGATGATATTGACGTGGCTCAAGTGATTAGTGACCTGAAGGTGGAAATGCAGGAATCGGCTTCAAAACTTGAATTTGAAAAGGCTGCACTGATCAGGGATCAGATCGATGAGCTTCAACGACAATAATTTTTTATTAGAAGTCATAATATCTTTAGTTTCACAATGTTTATCTTGAGGCTAATTTAGACTAATGAGAGGCATGCAGATCATTATCGCTATTCTGATAGTAGCGCAGTGCCTTGTAGCTTCAGCAGAGGAAACTGTATTTTATGGGGCCTGTGATGCGTCAGCTGCTGTTGCCTTAGATGAGAATACATTTGTTGTGGCTGACGATGAGGATAATGTTCTGAGGATTTATTCTTTGAAAAGTCCTGGCATGCCACTGGCAAAATATTCACTGGATAATTTTCTTGGCGTTCAAGAGGATTCGCACCCTGAATCAGATATTGAGGCATGTACACGGGTTGGGAATTTAATTTATTGGATAACTTCTCATGGTCGTAACAAAAAAGGAAAATGGAGAAATAGCAGATATCGTTTTTTTGCCACTAAGGTTATTCACCAAGAAGGGAAATATCTTTTAAAGCCAGAAGGTATTGCTTTTGATAATTTGTTGAGCGCCTTGGTATCATACGTGGGTATTAATTTGAAGGCCAGTGTTGGTGTCATTGGCGAAGATTCTGGAAAGTCTTTGGCCCCAAAAGAGAATGGCTTGAATATTGAGGGTTTATCTACTAATGCCGATGGTAGTGTTCTTTATATCGGCCTTAGGAATCCAATGTCAGGAAAGCAGGCCTTACTCATTCCTATTGAGAATCCTAATTCTGTGATTCATGGTAAAGCGGAGCCATTGTTAGGGGAACCGGTTCATCTCAAATTTCAGAGCAGAGGCATTCGTTCTATAGAGTATTCAACTTATCATCAGAGATATTTTTTGGTAGCGGGAGATCGATCTGATAAGTCGAGTTCTGTTCTTTATTCCTGGGATGGTATTCCCAAAAGTGTCCCTAAAAAAATAAAATCTTTTTTGAATCTGAACCCTGAAGCGATTGCGCCAATACCGGGGCATAATAAGATTCAAATCTTTAGTGATGATGGAACTGTTGCCCATCGAGTTCTTCAAGAAGAGTCCTTTGATAAATTGGTAGACGGAAAATGCGCATGCAAGTCCCTCAAAGACCCTAAGAAAAAGAGTTTCAGATCCCTAGACCTATCCCTAAAGAAAGAAAGTGTTCACTAAGAAATAAAGGATCGAATCAATTTTTGTTTCACATAAGTCTCTTATCTTGTATGATTTCTGATTATGAAGCCGTTTCTTGCGTTAATATTATTTGTGCTTCCTTCCTGCGTTGGAATTTCTGGATCTGTGCATGAACCTTTGTCTCTTGCTGAGAGCGGTCGCGGAATGCTTGTTCTGGATGGTCATGAGAGAGCGGCAGTTAGGCAAGAGAAGAGTGTGCCAAAATCATTGCCTGCCACATCAATTCCATGGAGTTGGTTTAATTAGCCGAGAGTTAATTATCACAATTAATTATTTGCTAATAAAGAGATAGTATAAGCGTTATATTAACAAGAAGCAGTTACTCGGATTATTTTATCCGCCCAACTATCATGTCCGAACAAAGATCAACGAGGTTTCGCCCACCTGAACAGGATGCGCCTAATGATTTTTTGGCTGAAGATGAGATTGGCGAATATTCACCTGAAGCACAAAGAAAAAAATCTCAGGTCTTTTCCCTAGGGGTTGCCTTTCTCGTTCACGTAATAATTTTTTCAATTCTGGCTCTGTTTATCATAGCAAATTTTGATTCAGAAGAGATCGAAATGATTGTTGAGGCGAGTTCTTCAAACACCGATTTGGTTCCGGAGAAGCGATCCTTTGCTAAGAAGGTAACATTGGAAAAACCTGCTCCACCTTCTAGGAGAGCCGATAATACAATCACCGCAACGAATGCCTCATCCATAGTGATGCCAGAAATCACAACTTTTTCAGATATACCTGCATTCGGCAATGATTTTGGTGACGGATTTGGCATTGGTGGTTTTGGTGACGGTAGAGGAGGAGCAAAATTTTTCGGAACTAGTGGAGGCGGGAACCGTATAATTCTTGTCATTGATACTTCGACTAGCATGAATAATAATTGCGGTCCTAATGGGATTAAGGCTCTTAGGAGGGAGATTGTCCGTACTCTTGCTACTCTATCTCCAAACATTAGCTTTAATATCATTTGCTTTGGAAAAGATTGTGATGGATTTGCGCCACAGCCCGTGAAGGCAAATTCTGGTAACATTGCTCGGGCAAAAACGTGGATGAATGCTTATTTCATCAATAAAAGAGGTGGCGGAGCATTTGATAGGACCAGAACATCAGAGTGGGGCACTAGAGGTGCCGATAATAACGGGATCAAGTACACTCCCATCTTACCAGGATCAGTGCAGGCATTGGCAGGCACTAGCGGCAGTTCCCGGATGGATTTGGCACTGGTCGCAGCTTTCTTTCAGAAACCTAGTTCGGTATTCTTGATAGCCGATGGTGAACCAGGAACATCTAGAAATGGACAAAAGCTTAGCAACATTGCAATCGTGGATCTTGTTCTCCAAGAAGCTAAGGGGATTTATAGTGGGAGCCGATTACCGAAAGTAAATTGTATTAGTGTCAAAGGCATTGGTCAGGCTATTCTTAAGGACATCGCGAAGCGATTTGGGGGTAATTATAAGGCAGTTGACCCTGCCAAGGTCTAAACTCGTTCCAAGAGCTTACTCAGAGGCGAGTGAGACCCTGATCAGTTCTGTATCATTCCTTATGAAACATGATTTCATAGCATATGCAGGATGAGACCAGACGATCTTACGTTGTCTCATATCTATACCGTTTGGTTCAATGACATGGGCACGGCTAATTTCTTTGTACCCGGACTTTGATAGTTCAGCGATGGCAAGATCACCAGTTTCACTGAACAGGAAATATCGATTTTCATGCGGTGTAACAAATACAGTTCCCCAACGAGAGGGCCTTTCCAGACCAACAGGCTCAAGTGAGTCCCATATTCTTTTCCCTGATTTTAGAGACAGGCACCTGAATTCCCCATAGCTGCAGGCTCCATAAATATAGCCTTCATTAATGACGGCTGTATTCATAATTCCGTGGAGGTGTTCTGTTCTTTTTTCACTTACTTTGGCTGTTTTCCAGACAATTTCGGGTTCTTCGCCGGCTTTAATTTTTAGAGCCATTGAACCATTGTAGAATGAAGATAAGAAAAGGATATCCCCAACAAGTTGAGGAGTACTTACGCTAAGACCAAAACGCAGTTCCCATGGAATTGACCATATTTTCTTTCCTGTCTTGGGATCTAGTGCATTCACCGATTCTGGGGTCCAGACAATTAGAAGTTCTTTGCCTCCGTGATTAACGATCACTGGTGGAGCGTATCCAGGTTCCTTAGAACTCAGGGATCGCCATTGTTCTTTACCGGTTAATTTGTCAAAAGCGACAGCCACTGATCCTTCACCTCCTGCAAGACATATGAGCAGTTCACCATGAATCAAGGGACTGGCAGAAAAACCCCAAGTTGGTGTTTTTGTATTGAAAGTGGCATTAAAATCGTTGGCCCATATTGTAGAACCATCACTTGTTTTTCTGCAAAATAAATTCCCTTCCGCGCCTATTGTGTAAACCCGTTCCTTGTCGACTATTGGAGTTGCTCTGGGGCCAGCAGAATAACTGATTGTATAATCGCAATCATAAGGCTTTTCCCAAATTAATTTACCACTATCAGCGTCAATGCAGAGGAGCCGTTCATTGCCAGGAATTTTGCCTCTGGAAAAAGGGTTATCGGGAGATTTAGCATTTTTATTTAACTCTCGATCCATTATAAAGACCTTACCTTTTGAAACGGCCGGACCTGCATAGCCTCTATTAATTTTTGTTTTCCATAATATTTTTGGCCCATTTTCCGGAAATTTTTTTACTATCCCTTTTTCACGCCAGACACCGTCCCGCTTTGAGCCGAGCCATCCAGGCCAATCATCAGCTTTGATTATTCCAGACAAAGCAAAGAAAAGAATAAAAAGAGTCAGATGCATAGATTTTAGTTTATTGATTAGCGGGGGACATTGGAATCTTTTTAGGACAACAACGTTAAGCAACAACATCGTGAATCACTCTCCCAGATACATCGGTTAATCGGAAACGCCTGCCACTATGTAGGTAAGTGAGTCGTTTATGATCCATTCCTAAAAGGTGTAGAATTGTGGCATGTATATCATGAATTTCTACAGTATCGACTGCAGCTTTATGGCCCACCTCATCCGTTTCACCGTAAGAGGTTCCTCCTCGGGTACCGCCTCCGGCAAACCAGTAGCAACCAGCATGAGGATTGTGGTCTCGTCCCGTTGGTTTTCCTCCTGAGAGTTGAGAGACTGGAAGACGTCCAAATTCCCCTCCCCATATTACCAATGTTTCATCAAGCATTCCGCGTTGTTCAAGATCTGCAAGTAATCCAGCAATGGGTTGGTCAGTTTCACCAGCGAATTGGGTATGGTTTTTCTTGATATCTCCATGACCGTCCCAGCTACGTGCATTCTCCATTCCTCCTGAGTAAATTTGTACAAAGCGGACTCCACGTTCGACCATTCGTCTTGCCATGAGGCACTGACGGGCAAAGTGTGCGCATCGTTTCTCACCGATTCCGTAAAGGGACTTGATGTGTTCGGGTTCATTGTCGATTTCGAAGCATTCCGGTGCTTCTTGCTGCATACGGTAGGCGAGTTCAAAGCTCTTGATGCGTGCGGTCAGCTCTGTTTCAGCTGGGTAACGTTTTTCGTGTGCTGCGTTGAGTTTACCTAGGAAATCTAGTTGCGCACGTTGTTGCTGATCACTTAGGCCAGTAATGCGTTTGAGGTTAGGGATCGGTTCTCCCTTTGAGCGGACCCAAGTCCCCTGAAATGCTCCTGGAAGGAAACCACTTCCCCAGTTCGCTGCATGACCCTTAGGCAATCCGCGATTGAGCGGGTCTGACATTACCACGAAGGCAGGCAGGTTCTGGTTCTCTGTTCCCAGTCCATAAGTGACCCAACTTCCCACACAAGGATTGCTCATACGTGGGACTCCAGTGTTTGCCATGAACAGTGCAGGACTGTGGTTGTTGGACTCAGTATGAAAGGATTTGATGAATGCCATCTTGTCGACGTGTTGAGATAGATGTGGAAAAATCGAAGATGCCCACATTCCGCTCTGACCGTATTGCTTGAATTCGAACGGCGACTTAAGTAGAGGACCGACTGCCTTGTCAAAGAAACCAGTCGTATTGTCAAAGCCTTCAAGCTTCTTGCCGTTGGCCTTTTCTAGTCCTGGCTTATAGTCCCAAGTATCAACATGACTTGGCCCACCGTTAATGAAGAGCCAAATCACGCGTTTTGCATTACCGAAGCCGTGCGGATAACGCGAAGCCATTGGATTGGCTCCAATATTTGTGCTGGCTTTTCCTTCACCAGTCAGTAAAGAATTCAGAGCTAGCATACCGATACCACCTCCTGCACGCTGTAATAATTCGCGTCTTGTGAAGGCGTTCTCTATGCGTCCGCAATGGTTGTCTTTAATCATTCGATGTAGATGAATTCGTTAGCACTCATTAGCGCACCGCAAAAGTCGGAAAGCGCCTTATGTTTGTCGTTGCTGTGTGATTTCTGCTGTTCTCCAATAAACGTTTCTGCCGCAGCAAGCTCGCCGTCAGATGGGAGCCTTCCGTATGCTATTTGGTAAGCTTCTTTGATAGGATCAGATTTTGCTGAGATTCTTTTTGCGAAGCCTTCTGCCATGCGTCGCATGTTAGGATCGTTGATGAAGATGAGTGCTTGGCTTGGGGTTGTTGTTACTGCCCGCTTTCCTAAACTTGTCAGGGAGTCAGGCCAGTCAAATGACTGCATAATTGGTACTAATTTGGTGCGTTTGATCATGAAGTAGATGCTGCGTCTTAGCATTTCTTCTTTTAGCGTTCCGGCGCCATACATTTTTTTATCCATCAGGTCACTTACTGCAAGCGCATTGTCACGGATAGCTTCCGCTTCGAGTCTTCGCGGCATACGCTTTGCCCGGTAAGCATCACTATTTAGTATGATTCGATGAATGTGTTTGAGGTTCCATTTCTTATCAATTAGCTCATGAGCAAGCCAGTCAAGTAGTTCAGGATTGCTTGGTCTTTGTCCCTGAAATCCAAAGTCATTGGGGGTAGCAACGATACCTTGGCCAAGATAATGTTGCCAGATACGATTGACAATGACCCGTGCAAGTAAGTGTCCTGCACCGTTTTTACTGTCAGTGATCCAGTCTGCGATTGCACTTCGGCTTTGTTCTGGCCTAGGAACATCGCCTCGAGTAAGAACCTGGAGAAATCCTAGCTTAGCGACTTCGCCTTTTTGCCGAGTGTCACCTCGTTTGAGGAAGTGCGTCTGTTTGTAAAAGTTTGGGATGCTGCCGCTGCTGGTGTGGTGACGCATGGGTTTGACTTTGTTACCATCACTGCAAACCATGACTTTAGTGATTGTCTTTTTTTGTTCTGATTCGAGATTGGTAAGAGCACTATCCAGTTCGCGCCATTCTTTATTGAGTGGCTTATAGATTTCAAGCAGTCTAGCACGCAATTTATTGTCGAATTTTCCCTTTGCTGCCTTGATCAGTTTATCAATCTGATTAGTAGCGATTTCCTCAGGACTCGCATTTTCTTTGCTAAAAGTTAGTGTTTTCGGTTCATGAACTGAGGATGATAAACGCAATCGACCAATATTATGGCCAGTATTATTCTCGAATTTAAGGACAAATACTAGGTCCTCTCCAGTTTTGCAGTCTTCGGGGTTAGTTATTTCAAAAATAGCTGAGTGGTCCTTACCGAACTGCGGATCAATTGCCCATGCTGATTTTGGATTATCGTCAATTATTGCTGATACTGGTAAGTTATTTTGTTCAAAGGTTGCTCTAGGGTTGGCTAATTTAAGAGGCCGTCCGCCGCAGGTAACCTTGAGATCGCTCAGGGCAATATTTCCATTACTTGCTCGGCCCGGCCCTCCCTTTTTCATTGACTTGTGTGCTAAAGCTTCTAGACGAAAGGCCCTGAGATTGTCAGTTGGTGTTGAAGTGATGAATGTGTAGGTATCGAACGCTGCATTCTTACCGCTGGCTAGATGTGAACCGTCAGATTGAGGAGAAAATGTTGCACCACCTTGGGAGAGAAGCGATTTAGGAGAAAGGATATCCCATTGAGGATTTTTTATTGCGGTTGCTTTAGTTTCCAGTCTTTCCCTGTTCCAGGTACGGAATGCTGTAATTAGTCCCTCATTCGCATAATCATTTCGAGCAATTTTCGCTTTCTTTATTTTGTGTGTTAGTTCGTCGTTGCTTTTATTGTCGAGCGAACTCATATCAATGTCGATGTCACTGCGTACCGTGGTCGTAAAGGCCGAAAGCATTCTATAATAATCTTTGGTAGGGATTGGGTCATATTTATGATCATGACATCTTGCGCAACCTATAGTTGTGGCCAGCATCGCACTGCCCATAGTTGCTAACATGTCATCCATGGCGTCATAGCGTACACGTTCAGCTTCGCTGATAGTGATCTGTGTTGGAAAGACGCCGGCCCCCAGGAATCCCGTTGCCATCATTGCCATTGGATTACTCGGAGCGAGCTCATCTCCGGCAATTTGCCAACGAACGAATTGGTCATAAGGCATATTTTCATTGAAGGCGCGAATGACAAAATCCCTGTAATGGAACGCAAAATTACGGTTGTAGTCTTGTTCGAATCCGTGACTCTCGGCAAAACGAGCGATGTCCAGCCAGTGTCGGGCCCATCTTTCCCCGAACTGTTTAGATCCAAGTAACTGCTCGACTAGTTTGCTATGAGATTCTGGTGAATTATCGTTTTCGAACTGGTCAATTTCTTCTGGGCTTGGAGGAAGTCCAGTCAAGTCAAAGTATAGCCGACGCGTCAGTGTTCTAGGCGATGCTAATTCGCCGGTCTTTAAGAAGTCATCAACTTTGGTTCCGGAAGGAAAATCAGTTTTCAGTGGTGCGAATGCCCAATATGACCTGTCTTCATCAGTAACTTCCATCGGGCCCTCATTTTGGTTTGTAGCATTATCGAGGAGAGGCTTGTCATATGCGGCGCCCAAAGCTATCCATTTTTCGACCTTTTCTATTAATGGATCAGGAAGTCTAGATTCTTTAGGAGGCATGAAAGGTTCCTCAGTGTGACGCAAGTACGATATGATCGGGCTTTCATTGGGCTCTCCGGCAATGACTGCAACTCCCTGATCTCCGCCTAATAATAGCCCTTGCCGAGTTGTCAGATTAAATCCAGAACGTGTCTTTTTACCGCCATGACATTTCACACAGCGCTCGATCAGCATCCCTCTAACTTCATTGCTAAAAATCTTCTGACTAGCGGCCATTTTTGAGGCATGATCTAGTTCATTTCCCACAGCATATGACATCAGTGCGGTGATCAATGTGAAGAGCGTGAAAGAATTTTTCATTTAGCGGTTAGGGCAATATTTTGTGCGTTTCTGAATTGGAAGGTCAAGAAAACTATGACTTTTATATGCTTATTATATTGCTAGTTAATTGTCATTATTCTAAGTGCATCGTATCTGACTTAATCCTTAATTTAGGTGATTTTTCAGCTAATTGATCGATTTCATTGGCCTTTAATCTGACCGAGATAATGTATGGTTGTTCGCCTTCTTGCCAATGCCCATAAGTGGTGGTTAGGATGGTTCCATCCTCAAGTACTTCCACGCCTGGATAGGTTGTGTCCCAACCTTTTTTATTATCTGCTATTCGAATTACGTACTGGCCCGGATTTCCATTAACAATGCTTTGATATTTTCCGATCCATGCTGCCCAGTCCCCCTCATATGGAATTGGACTATTATTGACTCCTAGCTTAGACCCGATGGCTGTTCGGCACCGGAATGAAATGAAAAGCCTTCCGTCAGGAAGGTATTTTGCAGTGTGACGATCACCGGTCAGCGTGATTGGCAGTTCGCGAGGTTCTGTCCAGCTCTTCCCTTCATTTTCAGAAAATATAACGTATGAATTTTTTCGTCTAGAATTTTCACGTAACAAGACGGCAACTTGTTTGCCGTCAGGAGAACGTATCGAACCTGGTTCGCAGAGGTGAATTTTTGTTGATGAATATATAGTTTCCGGTTTTTCCCATGTCATTCCTCCATCCACTGAGAGTGAACTGTATAGTGTGAATTTCACTGGTGTCTTTCGGTTAGATTTATTTGAAATAAAGCGACCATCATCATGAAAAAGGGCACGGTAATGCCCGGGTTTTCCTTTTACTGAGATCATGGTTCCCATTGCAACAATTCCTCCGAATTCACCGATAGATTTTAGTTCGCTCCAGTTTTTTCCTTCGTCATTGCTATAAGCCATTCGTATGGGATAAAGACCTGAGAACATGATAATACGATCATTACCTTTTTTATCAGTGACTTGGAATAATGTTGGAACTTCTTTTGAGCTGGCCCAACTAGTAGGGGTCTGTAAACGACTGCTCCATGTTTTTCCGGCATCATTGCTTCTTTTATATACGATAGGCCCTCGACCATGACCCTTTGGATAAACGCAAAGAACGGTCTTTCCATCATTGAGCAGAGTCGTTGTGGGGTGGCCTAAGTATTGACCCTTTTCCCTGTCCACTATTACCTGACGATCTGTTTCTTTTGCCAAATCAATGTAGGGAATTTCTTTGGCAGTGATCTTCAGATTTAGACAAATGAGTATTATCAGAGCGCGCATAGAATAAGTTTGGAGTTTTTTGTGCATTGGACAAGAGCAGTTCCTGAAAATTCAATAGGGTCATAATGGCTCTAATAAATGAGAAAAATTATCCAATTAGAGACATTATGGCGCGATTAAAATAATATTATCCTTCTCATATATAGTCATAACTAACTGATTACAAACGCATAGAGATTATTCATACACCAATTGGCATATTTTAAGCTATATAAAACTCTATAATACAACGAAAACCAAATGGTTTTAAGAATACTAAAAATACAAACTAACCTAAGGAGGAATAATTATGACAAATCTTATTAATTGGAATCCGTTCCGAGAATTTCATCATGTTACCAATCAGCTTTCGGATCTTGTTTACCATGGCGGGCGTTCACTAGCCGATAACAATGAAAGCACCGAAAACTCTGCAGTGGACTGGATTCCGACTGTTAACATTACGGAAAGCAAGTCTGGATACAGGATTGATGCTGAAATTCCTGGAGTGAACAGAGAAGATGTTCAAGTCACAGTTGAGCATGGTAAATTGACTATTCAAGGTGATAGGAAATTTGAGAGTTCTACAGAAAACGAGAAGCTTCATCGCTTGGAGCGTTTGGATGGAACCTTTCTAAGAAATTTCCGTATCCCAGATGACGCGGATCCTGATTCTGTCAAAGCTGGATTTAAAAATGGAGTATTGAGTGTTTCAATCCCTAAATCTGAGTCATCTAAACTAAAACAAATTGAGGTAGAAATTTCATAGAACAGTTTTTTTACTGAGGATATTCGATATTGATTTGCTCTGTGCCAAGCAGCGAATTGCTTGGCATGGGGCATTTTTTTTTGGCTTCATAAATATAAATATACTGTTAAAAGTATATAAATAAGCTCAAATTGGTTCTTTCTTATGGTTGTTAATTGAACCAATTACACTAAAATTTATTGTTGTGGGTATCTTTTATTAATGATGGCCGAAGAAATTATTCCAGCTGTCCAGATCAATAATCTGACTAAGATCTTTCCGGTTCCTTTTCGCAAAGAAAAGGTAATCGCTGTTAATGATTTGTCTTTATGTGTTGAGGCTGGAGAAGTTTATGGGTTAATTGGCCCCAATGGATCTGGCAAGAGCACTACAATGAAGGTTTTGCTCGGATTGATATCCGCCACGTCAGGCAGCTCTGCAGTATTTGGATTGTCTAGTAGTGAGACAGCTAGTAGAGGATCGGTTGGATTTCTTCCTGAAAATCCCTATTTCTATAAATATCTGACGGGAGCAGAGACACTTTCTTTTTATGGAAAGCTGTGTGGACTTTCACGCCGCAAAATTAAAGAAAGAACTTCTGAATTACTGTCTTTAGTTGATCTAGAAAATGCAAAGGATAGGCGTCTCGGAGGTTATTCTAAGGGTATGCTTCAAAGGATAGGTCTAGCACAGGCCTTGGTTGGGGATCCAAGGCTTGTGGTACTTGATGAACCGACTGCTGGAGTTGATCCTGCAGGCTCGCGCAAAATTCGTGATCTTATAATAGAACTTAAGCAGCGTGGTATCTCGGTTATCCTTTCTTCTCACTTGCTTGAACAGGTTCAGGAAGTTTGTGACAGAGTTGGTATTATTTTTGAGGGGAAACTTGTAAAGGAGGGTAAGTTAGAAGAACTCATAGAAATTGAGAGTCAGACTGAGATAATCCTAGAACACGCAGAGCCTAAGATCTTAGATCAAATAAATGAGTTGGTTCAAGCCAGTGAAGAAACGAGGGTGCTTCGTTCAGGTAAGCCTAAAACAACTTTGGAAAGGCTCTTTTTAAAAGAGACTGGTGCAGAATCAGAGGATGTTAGAAAAGACTCATGAGTGCTGATAAAGTTAAGAGTGTGAAGGAGGATTTTGTTGTGCCACACAAGTTATTCTCATTATCTCGTGTCTGGGCAATAGCTCTTAATACGTTCACTCAGCTAGTAAGGATGAAGGTATTTTATTTCATGCTTATTTTTAGCGTATTGATTATAGGAGCAAATTTTCTTTTCCTTAATTTTACTTTTGAACAGGAGCTTAAGATTTTGAAGGATGTTTCATTTGGCGCAATGACATTATTTGCGAGTATTTTCTCTATTGTTGGGACAGCATTACTTATTCCAAAAGATATAGAGGATAGGACCCTTTACACAATACTGACAAAGCCTGTACCAAGGTTCGAATATTTAGTTGGAAAACTTATTGGAATTATTCTTCTTGTTGCGGTGAGCCTTGTCCTCATGTCTTTCCTTTTCTTTGCCGTCCTATATTTTCGCCAACATGCAATTTTGGCTGAAGAAATAAAAATGATTAGGGGCGGAGCAACTGATGCCCAGAAAGAATATTTGAAGGAGACAATCTTTGCTCAAGGAGTAAGCCCCGAACTCATTCTTGGCGTTCTGGCGGTTTTTTTAAAGGCGGCGGTTGCAGCAGGTGTTGCTCTTGTTGTGTCTACGTTTGCTAGTTCGACGCTTTTTACGATTATCGTCAGTTTAGTGGTTTACTTTATTGGGCATGCTCAATCCTTGGCCTTAGAGTATTATTTTCCAGATGGTCAGATGTATGGTGCCTTGCAAACGTTCATTGCTGGAATCGTTGCTGTTGTGTTCCCAAATCTGCAAATGTTCAATATTTTTGATGGGATCATAACTGGTCAGTCCATTTCCACCACGCTCATGTTAAGGCTAATTGGTCTAACCGGTTTTTACCTAACTATTTACAGCATGATCAGTTGGATATTATTTGCAAAGAAAGAGCTTTGAGCATTATAAAAAAATTAAAGTCGTATCCTTATCGACGTCTTCTCTTGTCTTTAATCATATTAGGTGGTTTTGGCTTTGTTCGTATTCCTATGGAAATAAGCACTGAACACATGTTGAAAGAGCAAGGGTTTCGTGATTGGGCTCCTAGTATGTCTGCGAGAGAACAATTAACCCAAGCTAGTTTTGTGGGCTCGATTGGGGGTTTTCGTTCCCTCATTGCTAGTATTTATGATTTGAGAGCGCATCAGGCATTTCTGGATAAGGACTGGGCATCAGTTGAAAAATTTCGCGGAATTACTACTTCTTTACAGCCAAGATTTGCAAAGCATTGGGACTTGGCTGCTTGGGATCTAGCATGGAATGCCTATGCATATTATAGAAATAAATCTGAGTGGACTGAAGATGGTATTGAGAGTTGGCAGATGAAAAATATTATGATGCCAAGATATCTCGAAAAGGGCTTAGAGTTTGCAAAGCAAGGTGCAGAATGGGTTCCAGAAAGTTATCGTTTGGCTATGGTCGTAGCTGATATTTATTCTCAAAAGTATAATGATCCGGAGCTCGCTTCCCAATGGTACTTTAAGTCGTCCCAAGCCGGTGATGCGCCTCCTTTTGTTTTTAGAGCTTATGCGACCCATTTAGCAAGATGTGAAGGTAAGGAAGAAGAGGCTTATGAAGTGACCTCTTTATTGTACCGTAGTACAAGGTCTAGTAATAGGTCACTCACGTTAACTGTCCGCAGAGACATGGAGAGATTAGAGGATCATATTGCATTGATTGCAGCAAATACAATGTCACTCGAGCAACTCGAAAGTGCAGCTCTTAAAAATGGGTCGACTTATTTGGATTTTGCTAAATTAGGAATGCATTTACTTGAGGTGAAAAAGGATTTGAAAGCGGCCTTGGCTGTTTATCGTGACATTGCTAATGATAAGAATGCGCCCTTTTTTTACGGGCGTAAATTATTGATGTTATTGGCCAGAAATCCTGCGAATGAAGAGCAGGCATATGCAGCATTAAAAAAACTTCTGAAAAGATCTCCAGAATTATTTAGACGTCAGGACTTAATTGAATTTACAAAATTGGAGACAAGTTTGGGTGCTTCTAATGATAATAGGAAAAAGTAAATAATTATTAAAATTTCCATGAATTGATCATATTTTTCTATCAAAAAATTCACTCATTTAGGACAAACTTATCCCATCGTTTTAACCACTCATTAGCCTTTTTGGTTTTAGCATCTCCTTGAAAAACAGGATTTGCGATAATTTTATCCCTATAGCTTTTAAGATGTTCTCTTGATGTCACGGCAAGTACAGAACGTAGAACCCTTTCGTTCATAGGAAATCTTGAAATGCATTTTAAAATCAAACCCCTACTTTCTTGAGATTTATTCTGACCAACAGCTAAAATGATGTGCGCAATGACTATAGGGCTAGCTTCATCAATAATAGTTTCAATATAGGAATATTCAGACGGCGACCAATTGATTGCACGCAAAGAAGCTGAGACTACTCGTTCATCCGCATCTCCTAATGCCGCTAAAGCCACTTCGTTCTCTAGTCTAGATAATCCTCTCAATGTCCATAATGCATGAAGACGGGCAAGAGGATCAGAACCACTTATTACCATATTTTCTAGAGAGGGGACTAATTTAACGAGTCTCCGGCTTACAATTATACTTTGCGCCATATCTCTCCACCAGCCATTAGGATGTTTGAGAGAAGCCACTAAACGCTTAGGATCGGCGTCTAAAAGGTTAGGCTTTTTCCCAGAGGAAAAGCCGTCTCTCTTGACTCTATAAATTCTTCCTCGCCCAATATTTTTGTCATACTTAGATTTTAGAATCTCTTGCTTAAGATATGGCGTCAAAAAGCTTTTTTCCTGAATAACACCTCTATACATATCAACAATATAAAGACACCCATCAGGGCCTGTATAAGTATTTACGGGCCGAAAATTACCATCACTTGAAGTGATAAACTCACCAATACTATCTTCATATAGATTTGATAATTCTAGGTGACCGGAATCCAAATATCTAACTTTTGATCTTCTTACGAGACGCCCTACCGGCTCACAAACAAAATAATCACCATTAACATCTTCTCCGAGCCGATCACCGCGGAAGAAACTCTGCCCACAAGCAGAGGTAAAACTGCGCAATGTGCCATTGCTACTCCGAGATGCACCTACACCACTCTGCAAATCAGTAGTCGTCATCGCGGGCCAAACTTCATTATATTTCCCCACTTTTAAAACAGCCCCAGTGATTAATTTTTCAGGCCCTTTATTTCTTCCTGGAACAAGGTATTCGGGTGGAATGAAAAATCCCATCGCAGGAATACTGTTCGTGGAAAACAAAAAGCGCCCTTCATCATTGCGAGCCAATCCCCATTGCCCAACTCTGGGTACTTTTTCATGCCTGAATTTTCCACCTTGAAATTGATAACGTCGCCCGTGCTGAGAAACATATACCCAATTATCAATTCCAAGAATTAGCCCGTTAGCTTTATGCTCGACGTTACTCTCTCGTAAGGAAAACTTATCATAGACTTTTTCTTTAGTATCCGATTTACCGTCATTATCGGTATCTCGGCAATACCACAAATCTGAAGGTTCGCCAACGAGCAAACCATTACCAACATAAAGAACTGCCCTTGGTTCAACTAAACTATCAAGAAAAACACCATGCTTATCAAAATTACCATCGCCATTGGTATCCTCCAAAAGACTAATCCGACCAACTGGGTCTTTTGCACCGGCTCCATCTATGCTTTGCATGTATCCGCGCATTTCTACTACATACATTCTCCCGTTCCCATCCCATGTAAGAGCAACTGGTTCACTTATTTGAGGCTCAGAAGCTACGAGCTCTAATGAAAAACCTTCAGGAAGATCAATTAGTTGCATCGCATCATTTGGATCTAATGGAATCGTATTTGGTACTTTTACCACCTCTCTATTTGGCTCACCGATAAGCATCAAAAATGACGACTGAAGCAGACAAATAATTGAAAATAAAAACTTCAATGGCTTTAAAAAAGTAGGCTGATAAATAAAACTGTGATCACTCATAGGGTAATAAATTGTTACTCTGTCACTTTCTTGGAAACCAACCCTCACCCACTTCAAATCCCTTCTGCCTTAACATTAACCGGTTCTTCTCATAATAGACCTTAAGTTTCTCAACATCGAACCACCTTTCAAAGTCACCATTAATTACATGCCCTGATCCATCACTACCCCACTGCCCTCCGCAGTGCCACCTTGGTATCTTTTCAAACTGCTGAGTTCGGCAAGCATAAATTGCCAGCAAAGCTAATGGCTCCACGACGTCTAATGCTACAACTTTTGGGCGATCGTAATCAAATTCCTTTCTCATTCGTTCACGTATCGTCATCCCCTCCCAAGATTCTTTGTGAATTTTATTGGTCCTATATGAATCTTTATAATCTGGATTGCGGGAAAAAAGGCCTGACTCTGGGTCTTGCCTTAACTCTATCAATTTAGTACCTAAGTGCTCAATGAATTTCAAAACTTCAGGGTTTTTATGAACTCTGTAAATGTCTACTAAAGAGAAAATGTGAGCCGGCTCAAAAGTGATTTTCTTATAATTAAATTTAGGCAGAGAATTCGGTCCCTCTCCGATGTCTCCAAAATCTGCCCCCCTGAATAAGTTTCTCAAATATCTCCAATAAAACTTACGATTTTCATCATTAGCTAGGCGGTAGGCTTTTGCAATGGCAGTGAAGAAACCAGCACTTGGAATTTGAGCAGCAAAAGAATCTCCCTCCCTAGACCCCCAGCCATGTAGCGTTTTACCTTTTTCGAAAATGTGATCAGTCACATCTGTCCCATCAAGAATAATACTTCTCAAAGTATTAGTCTCCCCATCATATGCAACTTTAAGGTAACCCATTATCCAATCGTCAATTCGATTATGCAGATCCACTGCCTCCTCCTCATGCTTATATATTTTACCCAATTCGATAGATGCCAAAGCTCCAAGAAAGAATGCAGGCATACTGTGGATCCAACTTGATATTATGACGCGAGGCTCAGTGACATTAGCCTCAGGAAACACTTCTCGGTAAATTTCAAGGTTACGCCGAATACTTGGGGTATATAAGAGCATTGGCCAAATATTTGTTTTTGGATCCCTATGATATGACAGGACATTATAATAGCGGTTAGCCCATTCTCTAGGCTTTGAACTATCCTGTAGGCAGCCTAAAAAATAACCTCCCATTGCGAGGTCCAGACCAACTCCAAGGAAACCTAGAACTTCGATTTTTTCAGGGAGATCTTTAACCGGTAGCAAAGGACGTTCCCATGTTTTTGCAAAATCCACATTCTTGTGAAAGCTGGCATGCCGATTGTAATGCATGGTATCCCAGTCCCTGACAAATGCTTCCCAGCAGCCTTTTACAAATTTCTCAGTTTTATCGGGTGAAACTGAATACATAAATTCATAAAAAGGGAAAATAGAACCGAGCTCAAAAATGTCCCCTGACCTGCCATCGCTGTAGGAACAATCATTATACAAATCGATGGTCATATGATTGCCAAAAATAACCAATCCAGACCCAAGCGTTGCATATTCCTCAAACATATAAGTAACAGCCTCTGCCGCAGCATTCGCATAACGCGAATCTCCTGTTGCCTGACTAAGACCAGCGAGTGTCCTTAGTAAATTTTGAGACCTATCGAATTGAGTCTGTTCCACAGGATGGGATGGACCTCCTAATGAAGGTGGTTGATAGCAAAGAGAAGCGGGAGATTTTAATAGCTTACGATGTAAAAATCGCACAAACATAGGAGTTTTTTTTACTCCATAATTATCCGTTCCATGCTTAATGACGGTATCTCCAAAACGGACAGCAGCTGAAAGAAACTTATCTTTATTAATTTCCTTAAAAGCTAATTTCTTTTTTCCTACCCAATCATTTTTTACCCTAGATTTCGATTCAGCTTTATCTATGCGAAAACTATTCTGCTCAGAATCAGACATTCGACCTGGAGAAATGAAGTTTACGTTGCTCCTAGTCCTTTTGAGTTTTTTTCTTTGCAACTGTGATTCATTATTGATCAGCCTGAAACCTGCGATAACAGCATCATCAACAGCATCATCTGGATAGTGAACTTTGAGTTGATAGTTCTTATCTTTTTCAATTTCACTAATCCCAAAATCCGAAACATTTAAAATCTTCCAAAAAAATGCTTGGTTACCATTACCTCTGGCTGCGTTGCTGACTACCATCTCTTTTCCATTTAGCTCGACTAACATGGATCGCGTTGAGCCCAGTTTTGCTACCCACTGAAAGGCAATTTTATGAGATGAATCAGGAGGAATTTCGATTGAAAATTCTAAGGGATCCTTCCGGTCAGCATAGTACATGTAAAAGCCATTATAAAGAACCGCTTGTTTGTCGTAACGGTCAAACTGGATCCAGGCTAAAGCATCAGGATATGAGTCTCCCAATTTTAATTTTGAGAATAATGGTCTCATGACCGATGCCCATAAATTGTAACCCTCTAAATTAGGATGTACCCTGTCAGGCATGTACTTAGGAAGAGAAGCGCCATCTTTCCCGGCAAAAAGCGAATATGTCTTTGCGATAGTAACTGTTGGATCATCTTTCCAAGTCTTTTCATAGAGAGCATTAATTTTCCGTATCTCATTGACTGGGCGATACGCATCTGGCGCGCAAGGGAAAGTTTCACATAAGATGATTGGAGTTTTTATATCATGTTTTTTTATGGCTTGAATAATTAATTTAACATTGCCAAATACAGTTTCACCATTTGCCTTTTCGGCGAGATCATTGGCCCCGATCATGATCACCACTGCTTTTGGATTAAGGTCTAATACATCTTTTTTGATTCGAAGAAGGAGACCACGGCTTGTGTCGCCGCTGATGCCACGATTAGCGACCCGAAGTTTACCAAAAGCACCATTGAAATTATCTCCCCAGCCCTGAGTGATCGAATCACCTAAAAAAGCCACTGAATTTTTTTGCGTGACACTCTTTTCCCCCAACCAAGAGCTTCTGCGCTTGTGCCAAACGCCGCGGAACCAGTCTGTGCGGCGTAGTGGTCCTGCGCCAGGGACGCCCTCGTCCGTATCGGGGATTATCAGTGGATCATTCGCATTGGCTGGGAATAGCGTAACAACAAAAGCAAAGAACCCGACAACAGAAATGAACTTTAGCATTTAGAATTTCTAAGTCCTTAGCTAGGACCGGTCAAGCTCGTGGAATTTGCTTTGAACTAAAGAATTGCATAATAGCTTGTGGTCTTTTAGGAGATGTGCAGATGTTTGAAGAACAAATACTCATATAATCTGGTCTAGGGTAACTCGACAATGATAATAAAATCTCCTAATCTTTTGGATTACTAGTAAATGAAATTTGCAATTTTTGGTGACATACATGCTAACCTTGAAGCGCTAAATGCAGTTCTTGAGGATGCAAATGATCACGATTGCAGCCATTTTGTCTGCATGGGTGATATTGTGGGTTATAATGCAAATCCTCAAGAATGTTTAGCAACTGTCAGAGGTCTTGATTGTCCAGTTGTTAAAGGCAATCATGATGAAGTAGTTTCTTCGGACACTGAACTGATTGGATTAAATCCTCTTGCCGAAAAGTCCATGTCTTGGACTCGGGACAATTTGAACCAGGAGGATAAGACTTATCTTATGAATCTTAAGTTGGTCCGTCAGGTAAGAGATTTTACTATTGTGCATGCTACGCTCGATTCGCCTGGAGGATGGGGATACGTAACGAGTAAGTTTCATGCGCTAGAGAGTTTTGGTTACCAGTACACTCCTGTATGTTTCATAGGGCATACCCATGTCCCTGCATTTTATGTGAAAACATCCACTGTGGAGGAGTTGCCAGGGCGGGTTTTGGATGTTGAGAATGGGAAAAAATATTTAATTAATGTTGGGAGCGTAGGACAACCTCGTGACGGAGATCCTAGAGCATCATATTGCATTTATGATCTTGGAGGGCAACGCATTGTTAACCGTAGGGTTGAATACGATATCAAGTCTGCCCAGGACAAGATTATTAGTGCTGGATTACCTGATAAGCTTGCGGAAAGATTGAGCTGCGGCAATTAACCGATGAGATTGTTTATTATCATCAACGCTTGGGCTATAAGTCATTTTCTTAGTCCAAGAGCTTTGCCCGATAACGTTCCCAATTCATAGCGGAGCGGTTTTATTGATCGTCTTTCGTAGGGATGATTGCGGTTACTAAGGAAGATCAGGAAACTTTTACTTTTTGGATGGATCCATACCGAGCCACCGGTCCATCCCGTGTGTCCAAATGACACACCTAATGGAAATCCTTCTCCTCTCGGACTAGAAAAAACTGAGTCAATGTCCCATCCGATTCCGCGTTTTACTTTTTGTCTTATTTTGGCAGTGTGGTTACGCGTCATTAGCTCCACTGATGCTTTTTTTAGAACCCTTATGTTTCCGAGTTCTCCTCCACCAATAATCATTCGGCAGTAACGGGCAAGATCTGGTGCACTCGTAAATAGTCCCGCGTGTCCGGCAACGCCTCCCATGGCTCTTGCAGCGGGATCGTGCACTATACCATGAATCAGAGTATTTCCTTCACGAGTTGTAGGTGTGATTCTACTCAGAAGACTCCTTGAAGGTTTGAAATTTGTATCTACCATTTTTAATGGCTGAAAAATTTTCTCCTTAGCAAATTGATCTAATTTCTTTCCTGAGACGCGTCTTACTATTTCTCCTAGAAATATGAAATTAACATCGCTATAGCGAAATTTCTTGCCTGGAAATTCAGTAAGTTCTAACGAAATTCCTAGCTTTATTGCTTTGTCATAACCGTGCCATGCCGGTTTTTTTGGGAGGACAGGGCGAAGCCCTGAAGTGTGGGTTAGGAGTTGCTTTATAGTTACTTTATTTTTGTTTCCTCCAATAAATTCTGGAAGGTGTTTACGGACCGGGTCATCAAGTGCAATGCGCCCCTGTTCAATCAGGATCATAATTGAGGGGGCAGTAGCCATGACTTTGGTCAAGGAGGCAGCATCAAATATACTGTTATTTTTCATAACCCTTTTGACCGGGATGAGGCTCTGATGGCCGTAGGCTTTGTGATATTTATTACCTTCCTTTTCTAGCCAAATGACTCCGCCAGGGATTTTTGATTTATTGACCGCTTCATTGATTACTGAATCAATTGATTGCAGCATTTCAGCTGAAGCGGGAAGATTAATTTCAACTGCACTTGCCGAAGCAATGACTAATGGGAATATCAGGAGATGAATTAATCTTTCCATTTAGTACATAGTGACCGTTCAAAATATCTAATCCGATCAAAGAGAAACCCTCACCTTAAGATGAGGGTTTCTCAAAGAAATATAGTTTAATTTTTATCCTATCGAATTAGTTAATAAAAACAGAATGATGAGTTAAGGCGCTTCTTCTGGGATTGGTGCAGGAATTAATTCATCTTCTTCAATTGGCACGGCCGCCGGGTCAAAGTCTTCACTCTCACCTCCATTAGCACCCCATTTTTCAATGATAGGATTCAGTTTTTCCATTCTCTCACCAAATGATTGAAACGCAGGTGATAGGATCACACCTACTTCTTCATCCCCAAGTAAAAACCCAAGTACAGGTTGCATCTTTTCTTGAAGTTCTTCCTCAGTTTTGGAGAACAATGCGCTGAATTCCTCAATTTGTTTGCCAGTCGGTGCTCCGACCTTCTCCATCTTCGAGGCAAGGGCTTCGAAATCAGTAGCTATTTGATCAAATTTAGCTGCGGCAGCTTCTGCGCTTTCTTTATCTCTAATCGTTGAAACTGTATCTGCAAAAGATGACATCATGCTCATTAAATTAGTTGCCACTTCCTTACGAGCTTTTAATTCAGCGCTCGTTGCTTCAGGCTCAGGCTCAGGCTCAGGCTCAGGCTCAGGCTCAGGCTCAGGCTCAGGCTCAGGCTCAGGCTCAGGCTCAGGCTCAGGCTCAGGCTCAGGCTCAGGCTCAGGCTCAGGCTCAGGCT
>SHBV01000038.1 GCA_004211885.1 Verrucomicrobiaceae bacterium | reverse complement strand
TTCACCAGAAGTGCGGATGAGTAGATCGGGGTCAGGTGTCTGGGCAGTGTAAAGGTATTTACTGAATGTTTCCGTATCGATCTTTGAGGGATCTAAATTACCATTATTTATATCGGATAGAACACCTTTGACTCCATGGACTATTTCTTCCCGGGCTCCATAACTGAGAGCAAGAATGAGTGTTAGGGCAGTGTTGTTTCGCGTTTCTTCAATGGTCTTTTCTAATGCCTTTAACGCGCCTAGTGATAGATTTTGAAGGTTCCCGATTGCTTGGAGCCGAATATTATTTTCTTTTAGCTCTTTGGATTTCTTTTTAAGGAATTGCTCAAGCAATTTCATGAGCGCATTCACTTCAGTTTTTGGGCGGTTCCAATTCTCATTCGAAAAGGCATATAAGGTAAGGTATTCGACTTTGGCTTCGATGCATCCCTCTGTCACAGCTTTCACGGATTCGGCGCCGGCCTGATGTCCTTCCCGCCGCTGGAGTCCTCTTGACTCTGCCCATCTCCCATTACCATCCATTATGATGGCAATATGTTTAGGTGTTAATCTTTCCTGAGTGGACATTTAAATATATGATAAATGAGTTGGGTCATAATTGGAATATAAAATTCCAATCTAACACAACACAACTTCCTTAGGATTAATCCCGTAAGAGTGTTTCCTTACGGTCCGGCCCGACTCCAACGATCCTGATTGGAGTTTCGCATAGCTCTGAGAGGCGGTCGAGGTAAGCCTTTGCTTTTTCTGGCATTGTTGCAATGTCAGGTGCCCCGGCCGTTATCTGATCTACCCAGCCCGCCATTTCTTCATAAATGGGAGTGCATAAATCCCAGTCCTCAGAATTTGCTGGAGGTGTGTGAATTGTTTCTCCTTTAAGTTCGTAAGAGGTGCAAATTTTTATTGTATCTATACCATCAAGTCCATCGACATTAGTGAGGGCAAGATGATCGGCCCCGTTCAGTCTGCAAGCGTGCCTCACGAGGACTGCATCAAACCATCCGCAACGCCTTTTGCGGCCCGTCGTTGCGCCGAATTCCCTGCCCATACCGTGCATGCGATCTGAGAATTCCTGATTTTCTGTAATGAATGGCCCTGATCCTACCCTAGTAGTGTAAGCCTTGGCTACGGCAGTCACATTATCAATTGATCGGGGTGAGACACCGGATCCTGTGCAGGCTCCACCGGCAGTAGTGTTCGATGAAGTGACGAATGGGTAAGTTCCGTGATCTATATCAAGATAAGTTCCCTGAGCCCCTTCAAAGAGTAGCGATTTGCCTGCGATAATTTGTTCGTGCAGGTAAGTCGTGGTTTCAGTAACGAAAGGTTTTAGTCGTTCAGCAGCTGTTTTTATTTGATCAATAATTTCATTACTGTCTATCGTTTCTGCTTCGCTTCCCTGTAGGACGCTGTTCGCTTTATCTACCTTTGATATAATTTTTTCAGATAATTTTCCCTGATCAATGAGATCTGCCATACGGATGCCGGAACGTTCTGCTTTATCGATATAAGTTGGGCCAATGCCCCTCCCTGTAGTTCCAATCTTTTTGCCTCCGAGTCCAGATTCTCGATAAGAGTCAAGGACCCGGTGATAGGATAGGGTCAGGTGGGCCCTGTTACTGATGACTAAATTTTCAGGGGTGATTTCAATGCCTTGCTGTTGCAAATTATCAAATTCCTCGAGGAGTGATATTGGATCGATGACTACACCGTTTCCTATGACACATTTCTTCTCAGGCCATAAGATTCCGGATGGTATTAGGTGGAGAACATATTTTTTGTTGTCGTGTATGACAGTGTGACCCGCATTATTTCCTCCCTGAGCTCGTACGACAATGTCAGTATCTTCAGTGAGGAAGTCGACTATTTTTCCTTTTCCTTCATCACCCCACTGGGCTCCTACAATAATTGTGTTGGGCATAAAATTAACTGAGCTTTTTGCTCATGTATGATTTAAATCAAATTTTATCTTTCTTTTAGTTTTAATTTGGAAATTTAAAGGGGTGAACTTAAAAAATATAATGGTCACTTCGAATCTTCAATTAGTTTGGCAAATTCGGAAAAGAAATACTTGGCATCGTTAGGCCCAGGCGAAGCTTCGGGGTGATATTGAACGCTAAAAGTAGGATGATCATTGCTACGGAGTCCTTCAACCGTGTCATCATTTAAATTGATATGAGTCACTTCTGCACTTGAAGGCAGTGAGTCGGCATCAACTGCAAATCCATGATTCTGTGATGTGATGGCTATCGCATCTGTTCTCAGGTCCTTGACGGGTTGATTGCCACCGCGATGGCCAAATTTAAGTTTGTATGTTTTGCCCCCAATGGCGTGAGCAAGTACTTGGTGTCCGAGACATATTCCAAAGACAGGAATTTTTCCAAGCAATGATTTAATTTCTGTATGGATGTGCCCGAGAGCCTCCGGGTCACCGGGCCCGTTAGAAAGAAATACCCCATCAGGATTCATTGACAGGACGTCCTCTGCTGAGGTTCTTGCGTTAACGACGTTAATTGAAAAGCCTTCGCGTCTTAAGCACCGAAGGATGTTTTGTTTTATTCCGAAATCATATGCAACGATTTGATATTTGATTTCAGGCAGATTCTGATAATAATTGTTACCGTTCTTTTGATCGGGCTCTGTCGTGGGGTTTGCCAGTACCCATTCCCTGCTCAGGGTGTCATCGGGGTCCCACTGGTAAGATTTTTCAGTTGTCACTTCCTGAACAAAATCCATTCCGACGACTCCATCGGATTTTGTTGCACGGGAGCAGGCCTCTTCTGGGGATATGTCTTCAGTAGTGAGCAGAGCTTTCATTGCTCCGCGTTCTCTTAAATGTTTTGTCAGGGAACGAGTATCGATTCCTTGGATTCCTATTATGTTGTTATCCTTTAAATATGATTGCAGCGAATTCTCCGATCTCCAGTTGCTCGGTTCTTCACAGAGTTCCTCTATGACAAATCCTTTCACGTGCGGGCAAGTACTTTCGGTGTCGATATCATTGACTCCGTAATTACCAATGAGAGGATAGGTCATTGTTACAATCTGGCCCCTGTATGAGGGATCCGTGAGAATCTCCTGATAACCTGTCATCGATGTATTGAAGCAGATTTCTCCGCTCTGTTCACCAGTGGCACCGAACGCTTCACCTACAAAATGGCGACCATCTTCAAGGGCTAGGATTGCTTTCATTCTTTTTAATTAAAATGGGAGAATTTCTGATTCGATGATTTATTACAGAGTTTCATAATGATGCAAGCAATGACGGAAAAAATCCTCAATTCTTATTGCCGGTAATGATGGTTTTTATTTCTTTTAAAGGAACATTTTGGGTCCTAAGGCGTATCGTGTCTATAATAGCCTCATTATCTTTAAATCTTAGATTTCGACCATAAATTCTACCCCCTTGCCAGGTCAAAATGCAACAAGGCAGTCCTGGTGGGGCCTTTTTAGATGCGGGTCTGAGGACTAGGGCATCGACCGAACCAGTCAGGTCAAATTTCCGTTCACCGAAGAGAGGGGAGCGACATGTCATTTCAATGCCTCCTTCGGCACTGGAGATCCCGTTAAGATTACATTCGAAAAAGTCGCCATTAGATAGAAGGACTCCATTTCTTCTGCCGTCTAAGAATTCATCAAACTTGTTTTCGATGGGGTGATGAAATTCTATTCGTGAAATTGTAAGTGATGGTATCACTTTGCCACTGTGAATGCCTCCTAGCCTGAAAATGGATTTATTGGCAGATTGAATAGGTGAATGAAAAATAGTACCGTCGATCAGAGCGATTTTTGGATGCAGTATTTTTTGAGATCCAAGTTCTTCTAGAGTTCCTATTTGTAAATGATCGAAGATTGTGACCCATCTTCGACGCGGTTTGCGGCCTTGTCCGACCAAGCAGACAATGGCATCTTTACCCATTTCATCTGGAAACGATCTGAGTTCTCGCCAGAATTCTCCGTCCGCTGATACGAAGCCAGTGATTTTGCCGCCTTCTCGAGTCAATCGTATCCAGTGACCAGGCCTTGAATTGTTGCGTGAATCAATTTTACTAATAGTTTCTTCCTCATTGGTGTAATGAATGGATGCGGGGCGTCTGTGCGAAAGGGCAAGAAAAACGCTTTGTGCTTTGGGGTCAGTTCCTTTGCGGATCATGATTCCGCTTTTTGTTTCCTGCTCGTAAGTATCTATTCTAGTGATTTTAGTTGTGACGTGTGTTCCTGTTTCGGGAATTGGACGATGAGCCATATAGAAAGATGCAAATTGTTCATTCCTTTCAGGTGATGAAGTTTCAACTAAAATACTCCCGTTTTTCACTTTGACAGATCCTCCTCTTGGTAAGGGGCCAATGGCTGATTCGATCCATGGAGGGGGAAGAGGACCGTCTTCATAAGGTTTAGCAGAATTGTCTAATTTTGGGGCGTAGAATATGATTCGGGCCGTGCCACTAAGGTCTACTACCTTTTCTATGCCTGCTGAACCTTGGCTTTCATTCAGAGGAGTGCCTATATGATCTCGGGTTTTAACTAGTTTAGTACCTTCTGATTGAATGAATCCGCCCCACGCTGAATTGCTGGTGCTTTCAATGTCGACTCTAAATTCTGAACGGCTTTGCGTTGATAAGAGAAGGAGAAATAAACTCGTAACTTGTACAGCTGATTCGAGTTTTTTATAATGCATTCTATGAAGGTCTATCTTTGGTAAAGTGGAACGTAATGGTAAGGCATGGCTAAAATCATTGTGTAGACTGCCGTAGAAAAAATGGGTCCTGGGCTACTTCCATCTAGCTCCCTGTTCCAATACTTATTGCCATCGTCATCGGTTCGAGCTCTTTCTAATAGTGTTTTATTTAGTGTGGAATACCAATCGGCCCATACCTTTCCTCCTACCATGTATTGGGCAGGAGCCGCATAGAAATTCCCATAAGTGAACCACCTGTCTCCTGGTTTAAATTTAAGGTTTAGATATTTCGATCCGGCAGTGACGGTTGGATCATCGTATTGGCCACAGACTTGAAGTGAATATATTGCGGCAGCTGTTCTTGCAAATCCTGACCCTTGAGCGGGCTGATAGCCGAAACCCCCATCTCGTTTGTTGTAGCATTTTTTAACGTAATTAACGGCGTCATCAATCGTTTTTTGTGGGACGGAAATCCCGCCATTTTTAGCAGCTCTTAGAGCGACAACGGATAGAACGGTTACGGAAATGTCTGCGTCTCTAGCAATGGGTTGGTACCTCCATCCGCCTTGTGAATTTTGACTGCTAACAATAACTTTGATCATTTTCTCAAGTTTGTTTTTCAGGGTATCATCATTTGTTTGGCCATAAAGTTCGGCCAGAGCGATGCTTGAAATGCCATGAAAATACATGTATTGCCCACTGTTTTCATCGCCTATTAATCCTTGATCATCTATTTGGGAGAGTAAGTAACGAACGGCCAGATCGACATTCTTTCCGTAAGGGCCTTCATTGGGTAAGTTTCCGGTAGCTTGGAAAGCCATTAATGTGTAGGCAGTCATAGCAATTGGATATCGTGCCTCTTCACCCGTTTCTCCTACCCAAGCTCCTGTCGGTGATTGCTTTGAGGCTAGATAAGTGAGTGCCCCATTAATCACTGCTTCCGTTGCTGCATTAACTTTGACGGGATCTTCTAAACGGCCCTTGGAAGGGGCTCCAATTCCGGAGCTTAGCGAGGAGAAGAGAATTACTATGTTTAAGGATATTCCTTTAATAATATTTCTAATAGAGATTCCCATTTGTCTTGTTTCTCAGGATAAAGGATTATTCGATCTACAATTTTTATTTGTTTGTCGCTTTATCTGACAAGTTTTTTAGGTATTGCTGAATGAGTGAACCATATTCTGCTGGGTAAGCCTCTGATTTGGACTGGTTAAGTGTGCCCCTTTCGCGTTTTGGTAACCCAATAAATTTGCTAGTTCCTCTTTCATCCCTCTTTGGTCCCTTTGCTCCACCAGTTCCAGCATAATTACCCTGATCACCGTTGCCTTGCTCAGGTGGTTCGCCCTGACCCTTACCCTGACCTTCGCCCTGACCCTTACCTTGACCTTCGCCTTGACCTTCGCCTTGACCTTCGCCCTGACCTTCGCCCTGACCTTCGCCCTGACCTTCGCCCTGACCTTCGCCCTGACCTTCGCCGAGACCAGCTTGCGCTAGGGCAACGGCTGCCGCTGCTTGTGAAAGTGCGGCCGATGCCTCTTGTGATCCGCTTTGTGCTGGGGCTCCTTGGCTAGAAGAGGCAGCGCTTTGGGCCTGACCTAGCGACCCTTGTGCTTGGTTGAGTGCACTTTGAGCGGATGGTGGCAAACTACTGTTGCTGGGCGACTCTGAGGTAAGTGGGCTGATCGCATCAGAGGCTTGCCCTAAGGGAGCTGCTGCAGATGCGATTCCAGCAGCGGCTAATTGTTCAGTAAGTTCTTTGATGGCTTTTTGCTCAGATTGGAATTCACTTGGTGACCCCTGGCCCTCACCTTGGCCCTCACCTTGGCCCTCACCTTGGCCCTCACCCTGGCCCTCACCTTGGCCCTCACCTTGGCCCTCACCTTGGCCCTCACCCTGGCCCTCACCCTGGCCTTCACCTTCGCCCTCACCCTGGCCTTCACCTTTGGCAACTTCTCCTAGTGCATTTTGCGCTGCTTCCATCTGTTCAATGGCACCTGGAAAGTCTCCAGATGCAAGTTCAGAGGCAGCAATATCTGCGGCAATTGCAGCCTGAGTCAGAGCTGGGTCTGTTGGCGAATTTACGGAGGCTTCGCTGACAGCTTCTGCCAAAGCTTTCTGACGAGCGGCCAGTTCATTCGAAGCATTTTGTGCTTCTGCTAATGTTTCCTGAGCTTCAGCAACTTGGGCCTGAGCTTCAGCAATGGCTGCAGCGGCTTCAGATAAGGCAGAAGGATCGGTTGGAGATTGTTGGCCCAATGACTCAGCTAACTCAGCTGCGCGTTCTTCGAGAGCGGCCTTAGCTTGATTCAAGTCGTTAAGGGCTCCGCTCTGTTCTGGAGTCGCTCCTGCCGGGTCACCGTCAGCGAGTTCATTAGAAGCGGTTTCTTGCTTTCCTGATGCTTCTCCAAGTTCGTTAGAAGCTTCAGGTGCGGTTTCAGCTGCTTCAGTAGCTAGATCACTGGTTTGTTCTTGTAATCCTTTTTGCGCCTCTGCCAGATTCTCCGAGGATTGTTGAGGGTTTTCTCCTTGGTTTTGTTGAGGAATAGAATCAGCAGTTGATTCATTGAGGTCGGCTTGCTCTTCAATTAGAGGTTCGATTTTTTCAATAAGATCATTGATCCCTGCAAGTTCTTCGGCTGCATTTTTTAATTCTTCAAGTTCATTTGCTATTGCTTGTTCAGCTTCCTCAAGCTTGTCTATGGCTTTTTGTTGAGCTTGTGGAGAGTTTTCACCTGCTGCAAGATCGGCTCCAGCTTCGGCCATGGATGCCATCGCCTCCGCTAGTGCGGCAGCGGCGTCAGGGATGTCTTCTTCTGACGCACTCGCTGCGGCTTCTCCTGTCTTTGCTTCTAGCTCGGCCTGATCAGCTGATTTTTCTTGAAGCTCTGAACTGTTCTGTGCTTGTTCTGCCTCCGCAGTCACGGTTTTTAGGAATTCTTCTGCGGCCTTAATTTCCATTACTTGATCTAACAGATTTTCAATGGATTTAATCTTGTCACTGGGAATTTCAGCAATGGCTTCAGACTTAGTGATTTCTTCTATTAGTGCTTCTCTGGCCTCTGTAAGCTTCTCTAGCGCAGCTCTTTCACGGGGAAGGGCATTCTCGCGACGCTCCGCAACTGATACGCCTTCTTTTAAGGCGTCTCGGGCTTCTTGCATCTCGGGAGTAGATTGTTCAATTGCTTCTGAGGCTTGAGGTGCCACTTCTGCCAATTCCTCACCAAGGAAATTCGTTAAGTCAGCAAGTTCTCCCTGTTCTTTGGCTAACTTTGAAGTTTTCTTTTCTGCTTCCGACTGACCTTGATTTTGCTTAAATTGGTTCTTTGCTTGGTTGAAAGTTTGATCGAGCCTTGCCTTGGCCTGTTCGACTCTTTGGTTCAGTACTCCACTTTCCCTTTGAGTTTCTTGCTCTAGTTGTTTGGTCCTGCGTTCCTTGAGTTGTTTTTTTTGAGTGAGGAGTCTCTCTTTGGCCCTTAACTGATTCTCTTTGCCCCTTAACTGGTTCTCTTTGGTCCTTAGCTGGTTTTCTAAATTTTTTATTTGCTGTGGATTGTTTTGCTCTTTCGCTTTGCCTAATTGCTCTTTTGCTTTGTCTAATTGCTCTTTCTCTTTTTCTAATTGTTCTTTTGCCTTTTCAACTTCTTTAGAGGCGATCTGTTCCTGCGAATTTAAGGCGTTCTGCTCAATTTTTTCGACTTTCTTGAGTTCCTTCATACGTTCCTCTTTATTGAATTCACTGAAACGAATGCCCTTTTCGAGTTGTTCTATTCTTTTCTGAATATGTAAAGGAAAGTCCTTAGTGGAGATTTTAGCATTGTCCTCCTTATCAAGTTTTTCAGTTCCTTGTTCAATTTCTGCTTCTTTATCAATGATGTCTTCTAGGCGCTCCAAAGCTTCTACCATTTGTTCTAGATCGCCTTTTTCAGGTTCAAGGATTTTGGCTAGCTTCCATAGAGTGTCCCTTGATTTTTTTTCAAAGGAAACTGCGCTCATGACTCTCTTCCCTTTGATTTCGTCAACGGCCTTTTGAAGAGCATCATTTAGTTTGGATTCGTTTGCATATTCGAGTGCTTTTGTTGGTCTTTGATCGGGGGATCCCTCTGTGAGCTTTGATAGGTCTTTGAGTTTATTTACGATCGTGGCGACTTCTCCTCCTAGTGCTTCTTGTTCGGCGGATTGGAGTTGAAGTGATATTTGTTCAGATCGAGTCGGGCTGCCCGGATTAAAGGATCCGGATGAAGCTAAGGATATAGCTTCATGAAGGTTAGTTGTTTGCCGGTTACCTAGTTCTCTGACGAGTCGAGCCAGATCGAAAAGAGCTACCTGAGATTGATATTCCAATAAGATTCGACGTAACTGAACAATGACTCCTTTCTGACCTGCATAGGCGTTCAGAATTTTTACGCTTGCGCCAGCTGAGTTGGGATCTTTTTTAGTGTCCTCTCTTGCTCCGTTGAGAAGGTTTACGATTTCCTTCATCTGATCCTTGGAAAGTTGCCCAAGAACCTGTCTAATTGCTTTGATCACTTGCAAGTCACTGCCCTGTAATCCGTTACGATTGAATTCATCGATTAGTGAATCGAGCTGTTCGGCTGTCCGTTGAGTCGTATCTTTGATGCGTTGTTGCTTACGTTCTTGATTTAGAAGTAAGTTACCTGGAAAGGCTCCATGAGCTTGAAATTGTAACAGCGAGAATAGGGCGACCACTGCTAATAGATAATTTAATGGCGCATTCATAGATTTATTTAATGTAAATGGTTTCTGGTAAATACCAAATTTCAATCTTCTTTGGTCGGTTTTTCGGAGTTTTTACGAATTATAGTCTCTAAGTCCTTATTTAATATTTCTTGATCAGTCGTTGCCTCATCCACACTGCCCAGTGCGTCTGATGTTCTGCCAAGCAAATCGGCACGTTTTTCTTCAGGAGTTACGACCCGAATTAATAATCGTTCGCTACTGCCGATATTAGGTCCGGCGGTGTTCTGATCTGATGCCTCTAGCCAATATTCGATCTCATCACCTTCAGCTAATCCAGGGCTCAAAGAACTGAGGTCCCAGTCAAACTGGTCACTGATTTTTTTTGGCTCGGTTTTGAGATCGATGATTGAGATTGATGAAGGCTCAGACCCGCTCATCTTGTAACGAAGGTTCACAGCAGCTATTCCGAACCTGTCAGTCGCTTCATATTTGATTAAGAACTTGGCTTTTCTAGTTACAAGTTCTTCGGCTCTTTTGGGATAAGTGATGCGAATTTGTGGTGCCAGATCTGACAATAGGGTAACTTTATATATTGAATTACTAGATGACTTCATTTCATCTTGATCAGTCAAAGAGATACTGAATCCTGAAAGGTCATTTGAAGGGACTGTGAACGTTGCACTGGCTACTGACTTATTTGTCTTATCAGTGATGATTGGAATTCCTTCATCTTCTTCGATGAAGCGAATTTTTCCTGACTCGAGATCTTTAGTTGAGGAAATGTTTAGGGTGACTGTGCTTCCTGGAAAAAAAGTAAAGTCTCCAGGCACATGTTCAGATGGTTCTTGATTGGTGAATTCTGGATATTTTTGAGTAGCGGTAAGACCGCTGATTTGTGGTCGTTCTAAAGCGGTGACTTCATAGTCTTTGGTTCGCGCATCATCGATTGATGCGTTGTAAGTGAATGACTCGGGCACATCTTTAATGATCGCTGAATACTTTCCATCTACATTTACATCTTTGACTAGCGTCAGATTTATTTTTTGATTTGAAGAGTAACGAATCTTTAAAATGCCCTTAAGATCAGTGCTCTTTTTTGTCTCTACAAAAAATTCCATTGCCACATCATCACCGATTCCAACTTTTTCAATTTGGGGAATTTTAACAATTCTTGTGTTCCGTGGGATTGCGATTTCTTTACCAAAGGCTCTTTTGATTAAAGTATCGATTGAGTCGCGGTTAAGAAGAGTCCAGCTGCCAGATGCAATCAAGACGATTAGTAAGACGAGGATTGCTCGGGCCGTTTTTTTAAAGTTTACTATTTTATTAAATTTAAAGCGCTCGGACTCGGTCTCGGCCTCTCTGATCATTGAATGAATCATTTCAATGGGTGCGTTCTCTGGGATCGTTGCTTTGCCTTCTGTGAACTGAATGGAACTTATGAGTTTACTGTCAAAAATCTTGTAATTTCTTTCAACTGCAAGAGCGAGTTTCTCATCATTTTTTCTTTGAGTTATCAAAGAAATTATTGTCCATAGGCTAGAGAGTCCTAATAATAAAATGATGAAATTTAAACTAATTTTCCGTGTTTCTAATGACAGTTCATTTATCAAATCGATAAAGAGTAAAGCTGTAAAAAGTCCTAAGATGATAGATGCTGTTAGTGCTGCTCTACGATAAAATTCAACAGCTACAATTGAGCGCCTTGCCCTTGCGAGACGGTGCTTCAGGATCTTGCTCCTGCCAATCTTATGCGGCTCTGTTGTTTCGTTAGTCACGTTTCTTATTTTAGTTCTGCGAACTTACGCAGGAACCATTCGATAGTAATTGGTAACAAAAGAAGGATAAAATAGAGGGGTGAATTCCAGAGCTCTGATTCTCTTGTAATTTTAATGGTAGTAGGCTCAATGTTGGCAATTTCAGGTAATTTATAGAGATCCTCTTCGCGTAGGAATTTACCGTCAGTTACAGATGAAATTTCCCGCAAGATTTTTTCATTCATTGCTGTTTCAGAAAATTCCCGATCTGATCCCCGAACAGTAAGATCGATTCCGCTTGAGGAATCATCAGTAATTTTTAGTCTGTACTTTCCTGGTTCTTCCGCTGCAAATTCTGTCCGATAGGAGCCGGGTTCGCCTGGCACTTTCCTGAGTGTGATTTTTTTTGATGGGTCATTAGAATTGCCTCTAGATTCGAGTGATGCTGTTATGGATTCCTCGTCCCTGGGCAGAAAATTTTCATCGAGTAGCCTTGCAAATACCGTAAATTTTTCCCCTTCTTTTGCTATGGCACGGTCTGTCCTGAGCTCGGATTTTCGTGATCCTGTGGCCAGTTTTCGACCTGCCATTCTTTGAACTATTTGTCCCCAGAACCGAGTATGATATAGATCTCCTGTATTTTTTCTCCAACGCCAAGTATTTTCTGTTCCTACCCAAAGGACTTCTCCTGAACCGTACCTTTGCATCGCGACGATTGGATATTCACCGTCAGGATGGAGGAGATAACTTTTGGCAGCGGGTTTGGCTTTGAGGGTTTTGACTGACCAGTAGATAGGAGGTAATAGGCTCCAGCGCTTTTCAGCTTGTTCCGGGTCCTCTTCGAGATTTAAGAAGCCTTCATCGAGTCCGGTCTCAGTTATCTTTAGCTGTATTGGGCGCTGAGAGGATGATTTATTTCCGCCGAGTCGCGTAGGTGCCAGTTCGACTGGGAGTAGTCTTTCAATTTCGGTGTTCCTGTAAGCGGAGGGTGTGAATCGTTTCCCTGCAAGGATGATTAGTGACCCGCCACTGTCTGCTACAAAAGATGAAAGATTAGTGATGGCATTTTCAGGAATGTCTTCTGGGTCGATGTCACCGAAAATGATCAAGTCATATGAAAAAAGATCCTTACGGTTTTCTGGAAAATTCTCGATGTAAGGAGTGTCTTCTGATCTGGCTACGGCCGGATCAACTCCTGCCAAATAACAGTCCAGATCAATTCTTCTTTCCCGTAAGAGCATGGATTGAATGTATTTGAATTCCCATCGAGGAGAACTTTCAATCATTAGTACTTTCAATGATGAATCGAGGACTCTGAGTCCTCGTGATAATTTATTATTAGTGTCTAATATCTCTCCTCCTGATGTTTCTATTATGGCTTCTATTTCATAGTTGTTGGGTTTGCCTGGCACGATGGGAATCGTGATTTCTTGTTCTCCTTCCGAATTTAGTGTGATTTCTTTTTCTCCTGCTTTAACTCCAGCCAATGTGATAATTAATTTTGCCTTTTCTCCGTTCATTCCTCGGTGATTCAATTTAACAGTTACCGGAATTGCATCTTCAGCGAGGGCAACTGAAGGCAAATCAATGTTTCCGACTGAGATGTCCCTCGGGTCAGTTGTTCCGACCCCGTAAGTGAAGACTTTGATGCCCCTTTCCCGCAAAGATTCTGCCACCGCTGATGGTGCCTTGCCTTCGTTGTGCGCGCCATCAGTGACAAGAAATATGCCTCCAAGATCATCCACGCTGTGCCTTCGCAAAACTTCATGCATGGCATTGCCTATTGAAGTTTCAGGTAACTGAGGGTCATCTGCGGATTTTGAATCTCCAAGTTTCCCGGCGAAGCTGTATTTAACTAATTCAGCCTTATCAGCTAAATTTTCCATCAAATTTATTTTTTCACTGTTCAGTGCCTGAGCTGCGATCGTTGACCTGGCTGTTGGGGTGACTGGAGCAGAGTCCACTGCAGCTTCAATGCCTGCGTCTGGTTTTAGTTTTCCATTAGTAATAGCTTCCCTTGCTTTGTCAGCTACGGATTTTCGTGGATCTGCTATACCCATACTTGCTGAAGAATCAATGAGGACAGCGAGTGTTCTTTTGTGTTCTCGTTCAAGGTTCAGCTCTATGACTGGCCTTAAAAGAAGTCCAAGCAACATAACAAAAAATACTGCGCGCATGATCATCATAAGATTGCGTCGACTCGAAGGGATGTCCTCGGGCGTTGATCTGTAAGCGAGCCAAGAAAGAAAGCCCAGAAATACAGCGACTAATATTATAATAGTAGATGAAAAGAGGGGTGCGAGTTGAATGGATGTGTCTGTCACCGAAGCCGATTCTTCGGTAGGCAGGCCAAGTAATCTTAGTAACATCGAATTCACCTTATTTTTCTTGGCTAAATTTTTGGGATAGGAATAACTCGAGTATCGTAATGAGGGCAGCGATCAAAAGTAGGATTGGCCAGAGCTCTGCGCCTTTCCTTTCTCGTGTCAGTGCAGCGATTATCTCTTTTGGATCTGTAGTTTCTAGGAACTTCAGAGACACTTCCCTCAGACGTTCCTTTTGGGCTTCTGACAGTGATTCTGGATTAGATTCTCTAGGGTCACCAGAAGCGGAGAATTGAATTGATTCAAATGGGTCAAGAATTGTTAATGAATAAATGCCGGACTCATTAACTTCGTTGTATTCGATAGAAGCTCCGTTCGTATCCTCATTGGCGCTGATTTCTGATGCTGTCGGTGAATTGCTGTAGGATATAGTGGCTTTTTTGTCGATCCAAGAGCTGGGGCCTTTGCGGATAAAAGTTTCTCCCACATTAATATTAATTCCAGCATCTTGTTTGGAGAGAATGCTTCCAAAGACTCGGTGCACGATAGGAAGGAAAGCCGGTTGGACTGGAAGGTCATTCCAGTCAGTGTCCGCAGTACTACTGAACTGATAAACTTTTCCTAGCCCGTAATTTGATTCCACGACTGCCGCGGATCCGTCATTGTATCGAAGTGCGACGGTCGCTTTATTATTGTTCGTTGTGCTATCCAATGACAGTCTGTAGGCTTTCAGCGTTTTCACATTTGAAAGAGTTCCTGCTCCAGGATCATTCCATAAATCGACTAATGGATGATTGTACCCACTGGCTTGAATTGTCAGAGTTTTGCCTTCTCCTTGTTCTGGTATAATTTCCCCGAAAGTTGCTGGCAATAGGCCTGCCTTTTCATGAAGTATTTTGTTATAAAAGGTCGGGTCGATATTGTCTCCAGGAAAAACAACTAAGCCGCCTCCGCTCTCAACGAAATCAATCAAATCAGGTAAGATTTCTTCAGGGAAATCAGAAACGTTTGCTAGAAAAATTGCACGATAATCATCGAGAGAGGTACTTGAGAGGTCACCGATACTGACACGGTCAGCACCAAGAAAAAATGAGTCCGTCAGCTCAGCAGGAACTGGGACCAAAGCATTTTGCAGGAAAAACGTTTCTGATTCAGTGAGGTCCCTGCCGGGTTGACCATCTACAAGTAGTGCTCGCGCTTTATTGATTCCGCGGATGACGAGTTCTCTTGAGTTGTCTATTTCTAAAGCATCATTAATGTTAATGGTTGATCTGATTTTCTGATAGCCCGGGTCAGTGAGTTGAATGAAGGTAGTGATTGTCCGTGATTCGCCGGCAGGAATGGCTTCAATGATTGTAGGGTCACCGATTGGTTCTTCATTGATGCTCATTTGGACTTCTATGTCATTAGCTTCAACTTTACCGAAATTAGTAACTTCAACTGCTAGTCGGACCGGTTGATCGACTGATGCGATCGGTGTTTTTTGATCGAGACGAGTAATTGCGAGGTTCTGGTCTGGGTCCTTTCCGACAAGAACAATGATTGCGTTTGTATCTTTTTTACTTTGATCAAGTGATCTTGTGATGGCCTCGTACTGTCGCCAGGCACTTGATTCGCCGTCCGTAATAATGACTATTTCTTTTTGAGAGGATGGCCTGTCCTGTAATGTCGCTATGGCAGATTCGATTGCCGGAAATAAGTCGCTTCCTCGATGAGTCGCTTTCGATTGGTCGAGTGTTCTTCTTGCTCTTGCCGTGTCGTGAGTCGGTTCTTTGATCCCTTTTCCTGATGAATTTGCCCCCAAAATCACCGAGGTAGCTGAACCTTTAGGTAAATTATTTAATACTTCACTCGCTATTTTTTGAGCAATGCTGAAACGGTTCTCTTGTTCAGCTTCGTCTTTCTTTAGCATGCTTGCAGAGGAATCTATGATAATGGATGCGGTGACCTTGGAGCTGAGTCCCTTTGACTTCAGCCAGTCAGTAGTTGGTCTAGATGCTGCTAGAGCAATGAGTGCGACGATGGCCATGCGAAGAAGGAGAAGGATCCAGTCTTCAACTTTCATTCGCCTCTGATTCCGTTCCAAGCTCACTTGCAAGAATCTCATCGCTGCCCACTGAATCTTTTTGAATCGTCTCCTATTCAGCAAGTGAACGATAATTGGAATGGCCAGAGCGGTCATTCCAAAGAGCATTGCGGGGTTGAGGAAGGACATTATTTGCTTGCTGTTTCTCGGCGGAAAGTTAGGTATGAACCGAGGACATCATTCAGTGGCTTTGATGTGTCGCATTCAATGAAGTGACTAGAGTTACGACTAAAACCTTCCTGAAGTTTTTTCTGAAAATCAGAAAATTCTTTCATGTAACTTTTTCTAATTTCAGTGGGTCTTGTTTTTAGATTATCAATATTTTCTAATCCTTCAAATTCGACTAGACCGTTGAAAGGAAATTCTATTTCGTCATGATCTAAGATTTGCAGGCCAATGACTTCGTGCCCTACGAACCTGAGATGTTGGACAGACTCAAGGACAGCTTCTTCATCATCAAAGAAGTCGCTGATGACTATGACTAGTCCCTTGCGCTGTGATCTGTTAGCGATTGTGTGTAGTTGTCCTGGCAGGTCAGTTGCTCCCTTAGGATTGAATTGAACAAGTTTTTCCAGTATGTTGAAAAGGTGATTCTGAGTATTTCCTCTTGGTAGCTCCTCTCTAATTGAGTCATCAAAGAGGGACAAAGATACAGCATCACGTTGTTTAATTATTAGAAAAGCTAAGCAGGCCGCCGCAACTTTAGCATAATCGAGCTTTGAGGTTTCTCCTGATCCGTACTGCATGGATTCACTTCCATCCACTAAGATATGGGCTACAAAATTGGTTTCTTGCTCGTACTGTTTTATATAATAACGGTCAGTCTTGCCAAGTACCTTCCAATCCAAGTGCCGAACATCGTCGCCTGGTGAATATTCCCTGTGCTGAGAGAATTCTATCGCAAATCCCCTGTAAGGGGATTTATGCTCACCGGCCATATATCCTTCGACAATGAACCTTGCGGCCATGCCGAGCTTATCAGCGCGGGCCAATGTGTCAGCGTCTAGTAGCTTAATGGAATCGTTGTTCACTTTGTGAACTCTTGATGGGATTGATGGAAATTAGATTTCCAATAGTTTATGGTCTGCAGTTAATGTTGTGGTATTGCTTCAATGATCTTGGCAGTGATTGCATCAGAATCGAGCCCTTCACTCTGAGCTGCAAAGTTTGGAATCAGGCGATGCCTAAAGATGGGGGGAGCCACAGCAGCAACGTTACTGCAACCGACATGGTTCTGTCCGTTGAGTAGGGCATGGGCCTTGGCTGCAAGTATCAGGGATAGGCCGGCCCGGGGACCTGCGCCCCAACCGAGCCACTTGTCACAAAATTCCAAAGCGTCATCACTTCCTGGTCGGGTGACGCGGACGAGCTTTTCAGCGTAGCGCATGACGTGTTCTGATACTGGTACTGAGCGAATAGTATTTTGTATTTCTAGAATATCTTCACCAGTAAGAGCCGGTTCGGGGCTCGTTACTGTTGATCCAGTATAGGTCCGCATAATTTCAAATTCCTCTTCCTCATTTGGGTATTCTACTTTGATCATGAACATGAAGCGGTCCAGTTGAGCTTCGGGAAGTGGGTAAGTTCCTTCTTGTTCGATTGGGTTTTGAGTTGCAAGGACAAAGAATGGGTCAGGTAAAGAGTGATCTTCTCCGCCAATGGAAACTTTTCGCTCTTGCATGGATTCAAGCATCGCTGCTTGGGTCTTGGGTGGGGTCCGATTAATTTCATCTGCGAGTATAATGTTTGAGAATATTGGGCCCGGTAAGAATTTGAACTGCCTTTCGTTAGTGCTTGGATCAGAGTAAATTACCTCTGTTCCTGTAATGTCCGAAGGCATCAGGTCCGGAGTAAATTGGATCCGCTTATATTCTAAATCGAGTGATTCAGCCAAACTAGAAATGAGAAGAGTCTTAGCTAGTCCAGGAACGCCAACTAGCAAAGCGTGATTCCTTGTGAATATCGCTATGAGGACCTGTTCGATAACATCGTCCTGTCCGATGATTACTTTTTTGAGTTCGCTTTTAACGCGTTCGGCTGAGCTTTGTATTTTTTCGACTGTGGAGGTGTCGACAGATTCGGTAGACATATGTTTAATGGGGGACAGTAAATACTTTGTTAGACTTTCTGATTCTTGAGATTGTGATATCAAGCTATGACTCGTAGAGCAAGTCCATTCGCAGTTTAAAACTACAAATTATGACAAATTCTCACACTCAGAATCCATCCTAAGAGATTAAATTGGCTTTAAATATTAGATTGGAGTGTTTTGGCCAATATTAAGAATTTTTTTTGCGCTTTTTTTTACGTTTATTTTTACGCCGCAAGTCAGATTCGGTTTGCACGGTCTTGATATAAGATTCCATTTTTTCTGGATCGGTGCGTTCTCTGAAAGCTGTTATGGCATGATCTTTCGTGACTTTCATCCAATCGTGAAGTGCTAGCCTTAAATCTTTAATTGTTTTTTGGTGTTCCTTGGATTTAGCAAGGTTATGCAGACAGTCAGGATCATTATTTATGTCATAAAGTTCTTCGACTGTTCGGTAGCGCATCACGTCGACTCTTTTTCTTACAGTTTCATTCTTTGAAGCGAGTTCCAACATTCTTTTCCATGTTGCAGTTCCGTTCGTGGCAGTCGCCATTGTTCTTTTCCCATTGGACCAGGGATTAAATAAGTAAAGGTATTGTGGTGTTTGAACGGCCCTCATTGGATTTCGAATTCCTCCAGAGTTTTCGTTGTATTCCTTAAAGATTACGCCGTTTAATGGGGGTTTTAATGAGCCTCTAATTATGGGCAAGAATGATCTTCCTTGAATGCCCCGAAAAACTAAATTGTCTGGACCAGTTGGGTCTTTTATTTCTGCAATGCTTAAAAATGTTGGTAATAAATCGATAGCGGATACCATGTAAGAATCGTTTATAGAACCTGGTTTAGTGATGCTTGGCCAACTCACAATGAGAGGCGTATTGGTGCTGTGATGATAGAGTTGAGTTTTAGCAAAGGGTAAAGGCATGCCATGGTCAGAGAGGAAGAAAACGACTGTGGATTGAAGAAGACCTGACTCTTCGAGTGCTTTCATAATTGCTCCTACACAGTCATCGGCTCTTCGAACAGAAGAGTAATAGAGAGCCAATTCTTTTCTTATTATTGGGTCATCGTGTAAGAATCCTGGGACTGGGACATCTTTAGCCTTATAAATTTTGGACGTTGGGTGAGAGTCTCCCGGTTTCCAGAAAGGTTTATGAGGATCTGAAATATTAACGTTGATGAAGAAGGGTTTTTTAGCCGCTTTTGCAGTATTAATTCCTCTCTTTGTGGAATCATAATATGAACTGGCATCTTTCATGTGCGCCTTCTTACCATCTTTTAATAGGGTAAGGTCTTCGTCCCAATCATATGGCTGATAGGGAGTGGAATGATTCACTTTTCCTCGGATGGCGGTATAATAACCGCCACCTTTCATGAGGTCACAAGCTACAGGATATTTAATATTCTTTACTTGATAAAAGCCCTCGACTCCACTGGAGTGAGGATACTGGCCAGAGAGCATGACGTTCCTTGAGGGAAAACAATTTCCGACCTGCACGTGAGCCTTTTTAAAGCGGAGTCCCTGAGAAGCTAATTTATCAATGTTTGGAGTGATGTCTTTGATGGGACAGCCAAATGAGCTGACTGAATCACAGCTCATATCATCGACGGTTATCAGTAATATATTGGGCTTCGAGTTGTCCTGGCCTAGGCACGAGCCTAGGCACGCAATTAATAGAATCAGGGCCCGCTTCATTTTCATGAATTAACTATCTTTTATCTGGTTACTTTCAATCTGAAATGCCGAGACGGCTCGTTACCGATGCTGTGAAGTGAGGTGAGGGTCACAGTGGACGAACTCTCGTTGTCTTTTGATTCTTCAGTATTGAACTGACCAAGCTCACTAATGCTTTTCCATTCCTTGAGGTCAGTGCTGGTTTCAATAGTAAATTCCAGATTCTCATCTGAGGTATTTTTCTTGTAACTGAAAATCATATTTTCGGAGTCAAGAGAAACAGAAAAGACAGAATTCTGAGTGTTAAATTTATTTTCACTGGTCCCTACCGCATATTCAAGAAATGCAGTCATTCCATCAGCGTCCTTATCATCATTAGGATTTCCTGTGAATTCATCATCAATTGAGTTGGGAGAAGGTTCAATGGCGGTCCAGTTATTGGGGTCATCTGGATCAGGAAAAGATCCAGGATCGATTAGTCCTAGGGCCTTTCCGTTACCATCAGCACTTTCGGGCCATGGGCTCTTGTCATTGTATCTGAATTCACTGATTGTGCCATTTTCACGATCCTCAAGTTTTATGGATTCGCCTCCATTGCTCAGTGCGGTTCCATTCTCAAAGGTCCCGGCTACAGGAAATCCGGTACCGAAAGATTCTTCGAATGCTTTGAGGTCACGAACGATCAGTGCACGTTCTCCAGCTCCTAAAGATTTAATGGATCCGTTACTGAAATTAAAAGAGATTCCACTAGTGAAACGAACGTCATTAAGATCCAATGATTGATCTTCACTGACATTCATGACCTCAATGAATTCGGAAAGTCCATTAGATTTGGGATGATAATGTACTTTTGTTATAACGAGTTGTAGTTGGGCCGGGCTAGGGGATCCTTCATAAGAGATTGAATTGTTTGATAGGCCATTATGATCTAATAATTCCAATGTCTCTCCACGGTTTGAGAGGTGCCCCTTATAATTGCCGATAATGAAATGCCCTTCTCCTGCGCGTGGACTCTCTGTACGGGCTCGGAATTTTTTTCTGTTGGGACTCACATAGACTGTTCCATTTGAAGGAATGACTGTTCCTGGGGGGATCTCGAATTCTATGGCTCCCCTGAGGTTCCAATCTGAGATGTCTACTGCAATATTATTTGGATTTTTAAGCTCGATAAATTCCTCGTCCTGGTCACGAGATTTGGGGTTGAATTCAATGTCGCCAAAATCAATTTTCGGCTCATTGCTTCCATTCGAATCGGGTATCCCCGCATACAATTCAGGAACTATAAGAAAATCGCTACTGTTAACGGATCCATTCATTCCATGAATCGCCAGCACGTTGGGTCCGTCTCTTAATTGATCCAAATGACTGCTGATGTCATAGGCCTCAAATTCATTTACATCGGCTTCACCTGAATTGGTCGTTGCTGTTGAGTTCCAAGAAGGATTTGGAGGAGCATTTTTCTCTGCGACTTTTTTCCCATTAATGTAGGCGATGAATCCGTCATCGTGTTTCATGAGTAATTCTAGTTTTTTATAATTACTCGAATCTTTTATATTAAAAGGGATCCTCACGTATGCCGTTGCATTGATTCTGCGCATAATTTCTCTAGTGTCGGTGCCAATGAGAGGCTTGTATTTTGGACTACTATCAAATCCGACTCCTGTCGTTCCTGAAATCCAAGAAGAATCATCAAATTCTTTTGTTAGCCAATTCAAACCATCTGAGGCATCAATAGGAATTTTGGTTTTAGACTCTGCGCCTGTAATTATGAGGGGAGTAGAATCAAAGGACAATTGCCCGGACTGTGGTTCTGGGAGTCTAGCAGAAGCGCCATAGATATAGTTTCTTCTTCCTGTTAAATATTCAGTCTTCCACCGGGCAATTCCTTCTGACATATCTTCTACGTCGCGATTATTAGACGTGTAAGGAACTGCGCTTCCTCTGCTCTGGACCCATGAACCCCATTTAACGAAATCTAATCTGGCATCCGAAGGGGTTATGTCTGGTGGATCTATTAATGCAGACTGTTCATCGAGTCGGCGCTCATAGTATCGCTGATCATAAGGTGTGTCGGGAGCATTTAAGAATTTGTCACTTAATGTTCTAATCCTTCGCATGAGCATTTGACTGACTTCTGGTCTGGACCACATTTTTTGTACGAGGCTCACGGAAGTCCCGACTCTTATCACATCAGTGCTGAAGAGCTTGTTATCAAAATATGTGTCACTCCCGTTCCATTTTCTGCCTTGTGAAAGGTCAAGGTCCCATGGCAATAATGCCCATTCGTCACTCTTTCCAGTGTCGCGATAAATGTACCAATTTTTCCGATGCATGTCGGTGTTCCTTATTACGCAGTTAGCCGCGGCCATATTGACACACATAGGCAGATTGACGTTATCGTAGATAAAGTCCCACTGTTCTTGTGTGTTACCTGAATTGATTCCTCTGATGAAGTCAGTGAGATCCTGGTTCTTTTCTTCTTTCCTGTTTTTCTTCTCGACTCCACTATTTCCATTGTCTCCGGACGATAGCGTGTTGCTATAAACCTTGTAGAGGGCTCCGTCAGGATTGAGTCCTGCCCTGTCCAAGTAAATGTTGTCAGCATCTTCTACGAAATCAGCCGTACTAAAAAAGTCACCGTTCTGTTGAACTCGTACCGTGAAAGCAAAGTGAGCGTGGACGCCGGACTCACGCATAATTTCCCATGCAAGAACATGCCTAACTTTAGATTTGTCTGCCCAGTTAGTTAGAAGATCAATGTCCTTTACCCTTCTCTCATCTGGGTGCCACCTGAAGCGCTGCGTTTTATTAAAGTCAAGGTTATAGCTTTTCTTGATGAACCCGCCAGTCGATTGTCCATGTCGAGAGAAGAAAATGTTATCATAAAGTTCACCCAAATAGAATATAGCTCCTCTAGTTCCACTCGTTGAACCGGCTGCGTTGGGATTCTTGATGAATGTTTCGACTACGTTCATTTTTGATTCTACGGAAGGATTGAGCGATACGGTGCCCACGTACTTGTGAGAGTCTGTATTGGAAGAATATTGAGGTTCTGAACTTTCAAGTCCGAGTTCGTCAATTGCTTCGAAGCGCCACCTGATCATTTCTCCATCATTAAAAGATGATCCCGGAATAGTTGCCTTATAATTTCCTGATCCGGTAGGATTTTCTGTCATTTGCACTGACTTTTCTTCATCAAACATTATCCGGTAAAACATCTTAACTTTTGAAATAGCAGAATTGGCTTCTAATAGTGATGCTTCAATTGCGAGTTCATTTCCAGATGTAGGCCGATCAGGTTTTTTGGTATAGTCAGAGAAGATTGGACCTGAAGCTGTCCCGTCTGAATTTGTCTTTCCTGGAGTAGGATTAGAGAAGTAACCTTCGTAAAGTTCTCCTACTTTACTCATCCCGGCGATCAATTCTATCCGGACAAGAAAATCAGATCCTCCAGTCGAACTGTTCATTCCTTGAACAGCTAATAAGTTCTGACCTTCATTTAGAAGGTTCACGTAATCGGAAAGATCATGCTCCGATGGGTCATTTAAAACGGCAGAGTCTGGGCGGCCAGATTTTGAGGACCTAGAATTCCAATTAGTGGAGGAAGGAGAATTAAAAGAAGCGATTTGTGTGCCGTTAAGGAAGGCCACGTACCCATCATCTATCTGAGTTTTTAAATCTAATGTTTGTAAGGTGCGTCCTGTTGAGTCAAAATTAAAAGAGTAACGGAAGAAGCTTGAAGCGTTCTTGCTCCGCATTTCTTCGCGTAGGTCTGTTGTTATGAGAGATTTAAGAGTTCCGTTAGGACTTTCCCATCCCAATCCTCCTGTTCCAGAATTCCAAGAATCGTCGTTTAATGGAGGGTTTGAACTGTTCCAGTTATCTGGTAATTCCCCTTCAGATAGAGGTATGAGATATTTTGCAATTGAATCCTTTGAGATTAATGGCTCAGGAATAATATTTCCAAAGCTACTGATGCCGTAAGATTGATCTTCGTTCTGTGAAGGGAAGGTCGGCGAGAATTCTGTGACCTTTGTGACTCCGTCAGGTGAAACTAATGCAAGGTATTCTCCTTTAGCGTTCAATTCGAAATCAGTGTGCAATGGAGATTCTGGATCGGTCCGATCTTTCCCAGAAGCGAAGACAATGATTCTTGATTTTGGAGCTATGATAATTCTTGGAAATGTCCATTGAGTAAGATCGTCTACATCGTCCGTTAAATGATAGCCTCCAATGTCAGCTGGCTCATTCCCTTCATTTATTATTTCAATCCAGTCTGAAAAATTTCCATCTTCATCAGGAATTGTTGAGTCATTTGATGCCATGAACTCTGAGATTGCGAGTTCGGCATTAAGTCGAATTGTTGAAAAAATTAGGATTATGAAGAGTGGAATGAGGGGAAGCATGGAAATTAAAGTAATTCTACTACATTAACTTTAACATGAGCTTAATCTGATTGAAATCACATAGTCCATGGGTTGTGGAGTTGAAATAAATCTCTTTTGCATTCAATTTAAGTGATACAGGATAATTAATATCCTCTATTATACCCTTCTATTTTTTATGAAACCCTTTAGTGCTCTTGTTTTTAGCATAAAAATTATACTCTGTCTTTGTTCGACATCTTCCGCTGAGCAAGTTGTTTTTAGTGAAATTCATTACAATCCAAAGGGCGGGAAACCTGAATACATTGAAATACAAAACCTAACAGCAACGCCCAAGGACATATCTCATTGGAGAATGAGCAAAGGAGTCGAATTCGAATTTCCTGACTTTAATGAGGCAGAACCTGATAGGGCTTTTCTTAAAAAATGGGAGCGTATTCTTCTTTCATCTGTGGATGAGGTGACTCTAAGAAAGGCTTATTCGATACCGGCTTCAACTAAGGTTTATGGGCCATGGGAAGGGAGCTTAAATAATGGTGGAGAGTTGATTGTCCTGGAGGATAAGAATGGAGTAATAATGGCTCAAGTGGAATACGATGATGATGGGAGGAAGTGGCCCATAGCTGCTGATGGGGCTGGTCATACTTTGAGGCTTGTTCATGAGAATCGTGGAGCCAAGCATTGGAAAAATTGGGGAGTGAGTTTGGCCCCTGATGGAACTCCTGGAACGGCTCCTGCTGAAGATGCAGGCCAAACGACAAAGATAATAGGGTTAGGTTCGGTGTGGAAGTATGATCAAAGTGGTTCGGATAATGGAACTTCATGGAGAAGTGTGGAATTTAACGATTCGTCTTGGAATGAGGGTCCTGGAATTTTTGGTAAGGAAGGGCTTTCTAATAAAATGCCGGACCCTGGTTTTCAAACGCCATGGACGACTGGTGGTAAGTTCACTTATTATTTGAGAAAAGATTTTGATTGGGGCGGTGCATTTCGTTCTGCGAGAATCTTAATCGATGGGGTCTTTGATGATGGGATCGTGGTGTATCTTAATGGCCAGGAAATTGGCCGAAAATTAATGCCTGCTGGGCCAGTTAATTGGCAAACTCCGGGCCAAAGAGGTGAGGCTAAGTATGGCTCAATTATTCAGGGGGATATTACGGGTCTTCTTAAATCGGGCAGAAATGTTCTGGCCGTAGAGATTCATAATGAACGATCAGGGAGCTCAGACATTGTTTTTGGTGCGGACGTATCTATTGCTACGATTCCTCCTGACCTTACGGAGTTATTGACTGTTAGTGAGGTGCATTTTGATAGTGAGGGTAAAGTGGACTGGGTCGAATTGCATGTGCCCGGACAACAGGAAGTATCGCTTAATCAATTTTCATTAGCGTCATTAAGAGATCTTTCTGATGCTATTACTCTTGATGGAAAAGTTTCTGCTGGTGGCTACAAAAGTTTTGAAACTGACTTCAAAGTTGAAGATAATGGAAACCTAGATATTTATCTTATTTCAGGAGATACAATTATTGATGCGCATCGATTTGATAGAGATTTAGAAGAAGATTCTTTTCAATCAGTCCCAGTACATCCAGGCACTCTAAGCTTTCGTAAGAACTGGTACGGGGGCAATAGTCACACTAGGGATGAGGCTAATGATCCGGTCAGGAATACTGATATTGTTATAAATGAGATCATGTATAACGCGCCTTCGGACAGAAGAACTGCAGAATTTATTGAATTGTATAATAAAGGTCAATCAGCTGTAGACTTGAGTGGCTGGCGCTTCGTGGATGGGGTTGGTTTTGAATTTCCTCCTGGCACAAACATTGGCCCCGGATCTTTTCTAGTTGTAGCAGCTGATGCTGAATGGATTCGGGACAATTATGGGGACATTCCTGTGATTGGAAATTTCTCAGGACAATTGAGGGACTCAGGAGAGCTTTTGCGAATGGAAGACTCGAATGGGAATTTGGTGGATCAGGTCTATTATTATCCTTCAGGTGATTGGCCCGAGCACGCTGATGGAGATGGTAGTAGTATGGAGCTCAAGCACCCGGACATGGATAATGAATCACCAGTTGCTTGGGCAGACAGTGATGAGTCTCAAAAATCCAGAATGCAAACTTTCACCTATACCGATATTTTTGATAGAGTGACATGGAGTCCTCTGACAGGTGGGCAAGAGCTTCATATGCATTTGGTGGGTGATGCTCATATGCTAATCAAGAATGTTTCAATGAAGCTTAATGATTCAGGTTCAAATTTGGTAAAGAATCCTTCAGTAATGTCTTCTAGTAATAGTAGTGCCAATGGATGGGTATGTCAGGGCACTCACTGGGGAAGTTTTGTTGAGAATGGAGTATTGAACCTTGTTTCGGATGGGCACGGGGATAATAAAGCCAACAGAGCCGAAGTGGATCTTGGGAACCTCAGTTTTGATAAGGATTATACATTAACTTTTGATGCAAAGTGGCTCTGGGGTAAATCAAGGCTGATTGTACAAACACTTGATCATGGTTTTGGAACATCATTTAATATCCCCATCCCAAATAATTTAGGAACTCCCGGCAAACCTAATTCACAAAGCATAGAAGCGGCGGCGCCTACCCTAGTCGATGCTTTTCATAGCCCTGCAGTGCCTGAACCTTCAGAACCTGTAAAAATTACAGTGAGAGTAGATTCATCATTAAATTTAGACACGGTAAGAGTTTTCCATCGTGCAGATAGTAATAGTGGGAATGGAAGTTGGTCGCGAACAACAATGTATGACAATGGCTCTTTAGGTGGTGATGTAGTAGCAGGTGATGGAATTTTTACTGCTACTTTAAGTAATTATACTAAGCAGGGAAATATTGCGCAGTTTTACGTGGAGGCAGAGGCAGTAGGCGGAGGCGTTACTATGATGCCCAAGTTGGGTCCAGATCGACCAGCAATGTTCATTATAGATGGGCGTAAAATGAAAACCAATTTACTTAGAGAGAGATTAATTTTATCCAATTATGATAGGAGAGCAATGTCTTCAGGTGATAGCGCTACCTATAAGTATAATTTTCCGCGCATGTCGAATCACTTCTTTAACGCGACTTTTATAGCTAACGAGAGTGAGATTTTTTATAATGCTGAAATCCGAAAGAGTGGCAGTCCATTTACGCGTGACGGAGGCAGTTCATTAGCGCATGGAAAATGGAAGCTCCCAGGCGATAGGCTTTTCCGTGAGCGTCGTCGTAGCGTTTTCGATGCATCAGGAACATCAGAAGGAAGCGGCACGCCTCGTTTCTATGATGATCGAATCGCTCGTGAATGGATGTATCAATTAGGTCATCCGGTAAATGAAATGGAATTTGTTCATTTTGTTGTTAATGGAGATGCCTTTAAGCTTCGTGAAGATCATGAGCCTATATCCAATGATTTCATGAATCGCAATTTTGAGAACGGGAGTGATGGGACTCTTCTTCGAATCGATGATGAGTGGAGGTTTACTGATGATGGTGGAAATTCAAGACAATCCCGAAACGCTGACTGGTCATATAAGGGGAGTGATAATCCGATCCAATACCATAGTGAGTGGATAATGAGATCTCGTGAACAGGACTATGATTATAGTAATTTTATTGAATTCGTTCGTGCTATAGGCACTCGAAAATTTGATGAGGAAACTATTAATCGAATTGCTGACAGGGATATGCTTTGTATTAATGCGGCTGTTCGAGGATATGATGCTGATTGGGATACGATCACTTTAAATCGGGGTAAGAATGCTTATTTTTATAGGCCCAAAGGAGGTAAATGGATGCTGATTCATTGGGATGGGGATAGGGTTTTTGGTAATTCTGGTGAGACAATTATTGGAGGACTTAGCGGCATAAGGACATACTT
>SHBV01000037.1 GCA_004211885.1 Verrucomicrobiaceae bacterium | reverse complement strand
TAACACCTAGCGTACATTCAGCAAATTTAGTGGACATGCTAAAGAATCCGATGAGAATCATCCAGAACACTGCTCCTGGTCCGCCTAAGCTAATGGCTACGGCTACTCCCCCAATGTTGCCAAGGCCAACTGTTCCTGACAAGGCAGAGGCAAGAGCTTGGAAGTGTGTGATTTGGCCGGGATCATCGCTCTTACTGTACTTTCCTTTAACAGTTCTAATGGCTAGTCCAAAAGCGTGTACATTGATGAACTTAAAATAGAAAGTAAGGAAGACTGCTCCTAGGCCAAGCCAAAGTATGACCCATGGAATCTCTTGGCCAAAAATGGGAATGGGGCTGAACATCATTTTCCCAGTCACTTCAGCTGCCGGTTTAAAGGCTTGATCTATTTGCTGGTCAATGCCGGTTTGATTTTCACTGGCACATAAGCTAGAGCACGCAGACGATGCAAGAATAACAGTTAAATACAGTGAACGGACTAAAACAGAACTAATTCTCATCAAAATGCGTAATATAAAGTTAACGAATAATGTTGTATTCACGGTCCAGTGTCGAGAGTTTCTTAAGAAACCTTAAAGAAAATTGATGATAATTAGCTGGTGTCCTGATAACCTTGCAATGAACAAATATAGAGACTATTGAAATAGTGATCACATAAATGAATCTTACCGCTAATTCATTCATAAAATTCTATGGATCTTCTATAGGTAAGAAGGTCATAGTTGCGCTTACCGGATTGGCTTTAATAGGATTTCTTCTTGGGCATATGATCGGTAATCTTAAGGTCTTTGCTGGACCCGATAAGATAAATGCTTACGCGGCCTGGTTGCACTCAATGCCTAGTCTCCTGTGGATGGCAAGAATTGGTCTGATTGTGTGCTTTGTTTTACATATCTACACGACAATAAGATTGGTCTTGGAGAACCGATCTGCTAAGGGAAATCGCTATTCTGCCAATGCTACCGTCAAGGCGAGTGGGGCCTCTAGGACTATGTTTTGGAGCGGGGTCATAATACTTTCCTTTGTTATTTACCATATCCTTCATTTTACGGCACGAATCGGAAATGATTATGATGGCTATATCGATGCGAGCGGACGACATGATGTATTCAGAATGGTAGTGGACGGTTTTAGTTGGTGGCCTGCTAGTTTGTTTTATATTATTTCGATGTCTCTACTTTGCTGGCATCTCAGTCACGGTTTTGCTAGTGTGTTTCAAACTCTTGGTTTGCGAACCGAACGGACATGGGGGCTTATAAAAGCTACCGGTTACGCATACTCTTCAATCATATTCATTGGCAATTGTTCGATTCCCGTTAGCGTCCTTGCTGGCTGGATTACTTACTAGGATTACAGTTAATGGCTCAAAAAAAATCAGATACTCCAGACGCGAAGATTCCATCAGGACCGATAGAATCGAAATGGGCTAAGCATAAAATGGACTCGGCTCTTATTAATCCTGCTAATAGGCGAAAGTACAGAGTCATCGTTGTAGGCTCTGGTCTCGCAGGAGGGTCCGCCGCAGCAACTCTTTCTGAACTTGGATACAAAGTAAAATGTTTCTGCTATCAGGACAGTCCTCGCAGGGCTCACTCAATCGCTGCTCAGGGTGGAATTAATGCCGCTAAAAACTATCAGAATGATGGAGACAGTGTTAATAGGCTTTTTTATGACACAATTAAGGGTGGTGATTTTCGATCACGTGAGGCTAACGTGTATCGATTAGCTGAGGTCAGTGAGAATATCATTGATCAGTGCGTTGCTCAGGGCGTTCCATTCGCCAGAGAATATGGAGGATTGCTTGACAACAGGTCCTTTGGTGGGGCCCAAGTCAAAAGAACATTCTATGCTCGGGGCCAGACAGGCCAGCAACTGTTACTGGGCGCTTATCAGGCACTGCAAAAAGAAATTTCAGCTGGCGGTGTAGAAATGCATTCGAGGTCAGAAATGTTGGACCTTGTTACGGTTAATGGTCACGCAAAGGGAATAGTTGTCAGGGACATGGTCAGTGGAGAGATAACCTCACACGCTGCAGATTGTGTCATTTTAGCAACGGGCGGTTACGGTAATGTGTTCTTTCTTTCAACTAACGCCAAGGGCTGCAACGTGATGTCAGCTTACCGGGCTCATAAGCGAGGAGCCTATTTCTCAAATCCCTGTTACACTCAGATTCATCCAACGTGCATCCCAGTGAGTGGCGATTACCAATCTAAGCTTACTCTCATGTCTGAGTCCTTACGTAATGATGGACGAATATGGGTTCCAAAGAATGCTGAGGACATCGGTAAGCCTGCCCATCAAATATCTGAATCAGATCGAGACTATTATCTTGAGAGAAAGTATCCCTCGTTTGGTAATTTGGCTCCTAGGGACATTGCATCTCGTTCGGCGAAGGAAGTATGTGATGCTGGGCTAGGAGTTGGTAATGGCGGGCTAGGCGTCTATTTGGATTTTGCTGATTCCATTCAAAGGTTCGGCAAAGATGTTATTTCGTCTCGGTATGGGAATTTGTTTCAGATGTATGAAAAGATTACCGGTGAAGACCCTTATTCTCAGCCGATGAGGATTTATCCTGCTGTGCATTATACAATGGGTGGGCTTTGGGTCGATTATAACTTAATGAGTAACGTTCCTGGATTACATGTCCTTGGTGAAGCAAACTTTTCAGATCATGGTGCAAATAGACTCGGAGCTTCAGCGTTAATGCAGGGCTTAGCTGATGGTTATTTTGTCATTTCAGCGACATTGCCAAATTATCTCGTAGAGGAAACTCCTGGAAGTGTTAGCACTGACATGCCAGAATTTAGAGAAGCCGAGGAAAGGGTCCGAGATCGAATAAATAAACTCGTTTCGATCAATGGGAGCCGGAGCGTAGATTCATTTCATAGAGAATTAGGGTTACTGGTATGGGACAAGTGCGGCATGGCAAGGAACGAAGATGGTTTGAAGGAAGCGCTAGATAAGATTCCAGCAATCAGGGAAGAGTTTTGGGAGAATGTTTGTGTTCCTGGTGATTCTGGAAACATGAACAAGGAACTCGAGAAGGCAGGAAGAGTCGCTGACTTTATAGATTTTGCAGAACTCTTGTGTAACGATGCTTTGCATAGAGAGGAGAGCTGTGGCGGTCATTTCAGGGAAGAGTATCAATTCACCAAAGATGACCCAGAAGTCTCATCTGGGTATACGAATGAGGGAGAAGCAAAGCGACGCGATGAGGACTTTGCTTATGTGGCAGCGTGGGGACGCAATGAAGACGGTACATTAAATCTTAAAAAGGAGTGGCTCGAATTTGAAAATGTTAAATTAGCCACTAGAAGTTATAAGTAACAATATCAATGAAATTAACCCTCAAGGTTTGGCGCCAGCATGATCCTTCTTCTGAAGGAAGCATTGAGACTTATGAGGCTAATGATATTCCTGAGGAAGCATCATTTCTTGAAATGCTTGATATCGTCAACAATGGGATCATCGAGGACGGTGGCGATCCTATTGCCTTTGATCATGACTGTCGTGAAGGCATTTGTGGTGCCTGTTCTTTAACAATTAACGGTGTCCCTCATGGCAAAGAGAGTGCCATCACGACTTGCCAGCTTCACATGAGAAAATTCTCCGACGGAGACACTATTTTCATAGAACCTTTCAGGGCCAAGGCATTTCCAGTCATTAGAGACCTTGTCGTTGACCGCTCATCATTCGACAGGATAATTGAATCTGGCGGTTATGTATCAATTAGAACAGGTTCAGCTGTCGATGCAAATTCAATGCCGATTCAGAAGGATGATGCTGACACTGCATTTGATGCTGCTACTTGCATCGGTTGTGGAGCCTGCGTTGCAGCATGCAAAAACGCTAGCGCTATGCTTTTCGTATCTGCCAAGGCCAAGCACTTAAACTCTTTGCCTCAGGGGCAGCCTGAAAAGGACAGAAGAGTTTTAAAGATGGTCGAGCAAATGGACAAGGAAGGGTTCGGCAATTGTACTAATCAGTACGAATGCGAAGCGGTTTGTCCTAAATCAATCAAATCAGAATTTATATCTGAGCTTAATCGGCAATATGCAGCAGCCACTATCAAAGAGGCTATTGGTTGATTATTAAGTCCTAGACAGGCGAGGTTTTTTTAGAATCTGTAAGTCCAGGCGATGCCAGGCTTTTCCATGCCCCAAAGAACTAAGCTTGCTGTGTGCCTTCCTAATTGCCTTGATATAGATAAGTGGTCAGTAGTTCCGCTGTATTGGTACATGACTGACCAGACACCTTTCCTTACGTTCAAGCCTGCAACTGGTCTCAAATCACTAAGTTCATCAATGTAAGTAGCGCCTGCGTAGGGTGAAAATTGGAATCCCGCTAATTCACCTAAGAATTTACTCGCTGTAGCATAGTATGACTGGCTATCGATATCATTAAAATCATCATTCGCTGTGCCTAAAATGATTGCTGGCTTCCAGTCACCTTGCTCGGAAATGACTCTCCAATTTGCTGCGAAACTAAAGTTATCGGTTAAGGGGCGATAATCCAGTCCAACAGTGAGATCTTGGTTTATCTCATACCTGAGAGAAGTGAAGATTTTGCCATTGTCAGGCTTTTCGGGTATCCACCGAAAATTTAATATTCCGCCTAACCTCTCTTCAGGAAAGTAAAAGATATTTGGTGTATCAATGAATGAACCACTCAAGAATGTGCCATCATCTGCTGAGCCACGGACCGTGCCTCCTTCTCCTGGTCACATTACTCAGCTAGGAACTTCGGATGTGCCTTGAGAGTAAATGTTACCGGAAAATCCGATCACTATGAAGATACAGATGATTATGTTTCTCATATATTTAATTTAGCTTACCTCTAAAGGAAGCGCAATAAGTCTTTTGAATTGAGCGAAGTGTGGTTTAACGGTACTGAGATGACTGAAAATTCGAATAGTCTACCTAAGGATATTGAATTCAAGGATGATTGGGACACTTCTGCTCTGAGAGTTCTAGTTGATGCTCGATGTCACGAAGGAAGAAAACCTTCTCATCTGTTCTTGGGGAGAAATGAGAGTCGATTATTAAAGCTGCATTTGGGAAAGGCCTTTGGTGATGAAGCCGTATCAACATTTAATGACCTTTACTACATGGGAATGTTAGTCGTTGAGCTAAATACTGACAGTTGTGTCCGGGTCGCAGGAGAAAAGTTTATGGATAAGCTTGAAAAGAGCGGCTTTGAGATTAAGGACTGGAAAGATGATGATTTCTCGGAGTGGGATCTTCATTTTGGATAGGTTTTTCACTCAAATAAATTCATTTGATGAAGATCTGATTTTGCTTTTTTAGATTCGAATCGTACCCCTGCTCCGATCAGTCTAACTGATTTTCCCTTTCCCCTGTTCCAGGAGTTAATGAGTAATTCATTGAATAGCTCGCTGTTAATTTTATCTGATTTCTTTTCTGTTGAAGTTTTATGAAAATCGGAAAAAGTCAGTTTCACAAAGGCAGATTTTAATTTCCTATCATTGTGATTAGTTGTGAGGTCATCTTTGAGTTCAAGGAGGATGGATTTAAATTTAGCTTTAGCTTCGCTCATCTGTTTGATGTTGATTTTGAAGGTGCGTTCGACGCTCGTTGATTTTCGTTCCCGATCAGTGATGACTTCACGATCATCATTGCCTCTGCAGAGCTGATATAAGCTGACTCCAAACTTACCGAATTTCTGGTGAAGAGTTGGAAGGTCAATTGATTGTAAATCTTTACAGGTAGTGACGCCCATGGAATTGAGTTTCTCGGCTGTTCTTTTTCCAACGCCCCAGATCTTATTGGCAGGAAGATCAAGCATAAAAGTACTTATATCTTCATGTCTTATTTGATATTGGCCGTCCGGCTTTTCCCAATCGCTAGCTATTTTCGCCAACATTTTATTAGTGGAGATGCCTGCTGAACTTGTGAGTCCCCTTTCTTCTTTTATTTGTTGGCGGATTCTCTTAGCAATTTGACTAGGATCACTCTTTAAATGAGTCACATCGAGATAAGCTTCATCGAGTGAAAGCGGTTCAATTATCGTTGTCGTTTGCTTAAAGATATCGCGAATCTTATGAGACTCTTCGCGGTAAAGATCGTGCCTCACAGGCATAATTATGAGCTCAGGGCATAATTCAAGAGCCTTAAAGGCTGGCATTGCAGAGTGGCAACCATATTTTCTTGCGATGTAATTGCATGTAGTGAGTACGCCCCGGCCAGTAGGATTACCTCCAACTGCAACTGGTTTGGTGGCAAGTTCTGGTCTGTCTCTGATCTCGATGGCTGCAAAAAAACAATCCATATCAATATGAATGATGGACCTGTTGGATTGTTCTTTATGATCAGGTTGCATCTGCATTCATTTTTGCAATAGTTGAATCATAACTGCTATACTTTATAACAATAACTTTAATCAAATATGAAGTGGAAACTTACTATCTTTCTTTACTCACTCTTAATTTTCATGGCCAATGCGGAGAATCCCAAAGTTGTTCTCGCAACTGATCATGGAAATATAACAATTGAACTTAATTCAGAAAAGGCTCCTGCCACTGTTGAGAACTTTCTTAAGTATGTGGATTCAAAGTATTACGATGGAACTATTTTCCACCGGGTCATAAATGATTTTATGATACAAGGAGGTGGTTTTGCTGATGGTGATCCGCCTGAGCAAAAACCTACCAATGCTCCAATAAAAAATGAAGGAAAGAAATCAGGTTTGAGTAATACGCGTGGCACTATTTCAATGGCAAGGACAAATGATCCGAACAGTGCAACTTCACAATTCTTCATCAATGTTGTTGATAACAGTAAGAGTCTTGATCCTGGTGGATTCAGTCCTGACGGTTACGCTGTCTTTGGTAAAGTAGTTGGAGGCATGGATACCGTTGATAAAATTAAAGCGGTGAATACTGGCACTAGTCAACTTAAGACTTCTGGAGGCCTAAGACCAATGGGTGACGTTCCTAAGAAAAAAGTTATCATAAAGACGATAACTAGAGAAAAGAAAAAGCCAGCCAAGAAATAGAATTACGCATGAAGAAAAAATTTAGATCCTCACTCTTACTTTTATTCATTTTAAATATTGCTGCCTGCAAGGATCAACCTGCTAACGAAAAGGCTGAGACTGCTAACGAAAAGGCTGAGACTGCTAACGAAAAGGCTGAGACTGCTAACGAAAAGGCTGAGACTGCTAACGAAAAGGCTGAGACTGCCAAGGAAAAATCTGAGTCTACTAGGATCGTAATGGATACTAGTATGGGAGTCATTGAGCTTGATTTGAATGCTGAAAAAGCTCCATTGACTGTTGCTAACTTCCTTCGATATGTAGATTCAAAGCAATTTGATGGCACGCTTTTTCATCGAGTCATTGAGGACTTTATGATTCAAGGTGGTGGTTTTTCTGTTTCAGGAGATGAAAAAGAGACGCTCGCGTCAGTCAAAAATGAAAGTGCCAACGGCCTAAGTAATTCCCGTGGAACCATTGCCATGGCCCGTACTAACCATCCTGATAGCGCTACCGCTCAATTTTTTATTAATGTGAGTAATAACAGTAGCTTAGATGGAGCTAATGGGCGTCCAGGATACGCTGTCTTTGGCAAGGTAGTATCTGGGATCGATGTTGTTGATTCTATCCGAGCTGTAAAGACTGGTAAGAAGACAATGAAGGCAATTCATCCCGACGGCAGGCTCCACCCTCAGGCATTTCTGGATGTCCCGATGAAGGACGTTATCATTAAATCCATTAAAAGATCAAAGGGCAGCTCATAACGATCTTAAGGTTAAAGAGGATCGTTCATAAGTTTAATGGCGCTGTCCACTGAGGCGTCCTCATGGACAATAGATGAGAGGCTCCTAGCGACAGAGGCTGGACTGCCGTGTTGCCAGACATTTCTTCCAATGGCGATCCCAGATGCACCCGCATCCATTGCATTTCTTGCCATACTAAAGAGAGCATTGTCGTCTCCCATGGCCGCGCCTCCCAAAACAATTACTGGGACATAAGAAGAATCAATGATTTCTCTAAACTCCTCGACGCTAGCTCCTGTCGGGTAAGCTGTCTTGACGACATCTGCTCCAACCTCAGCCGCACATTTAACAGCAAAAGAAATGTTTTCGATAGTATAATCATCAGGACGCCCTATTCCGAACGGGAGTGATTCAAGAATGACTGGAAGCTCTGAATCGATGCATTCACTGACGAGGCCGGCGCATTCCCTGTAAATGGTTTCTTCTTTTGGATGATGGGTGTAGCACATGTTCATGACGGCATTGGCTCCAACCGAGAGTCCATCTTCGGCTGTAAAAACTCTGTAGCTACCATGGTCATCATTGTTTTGGTAAGGAGGTTTGTAGATATCAGTTCTGAAGCAAATCCCTTTCCCTTCCAAAGATTCGCTACAACTCCTAGCTAAGCCAAAGTTGACAACAAAGCCATTAACGTAAGGATTAACTGATTCTATTAATTTTGATGGGGATTCTAGCCCTTTCACTGGAATTGCTGTGCCATGATCAATTGGCAGGATTACTGTTTTGCCGTTTCTGAAAAATTTATTCCAATTAATTCGGAACTGTTCGCCGTATTCCATAATTACTTTTGCACTATTCTCGTAATAAGAACAAAGAAAAACTTGGAATTCAGTATAGGATTCGATAATTATCAGTATCAAAAATTTTAACTAATTTATCGCCAATATGCCAAAAATAGAAACTAACGGAATTCAGATGCATTATACAGAACAGGGAGATGGAGATCCCCTGCTCCTCATAATGGGAATCACTGCACCCGGAGCAGTTTGGGAAGCTCATGCTGCAGAATGGGACAAGAGCTTCAGATGCATATTAGGTGATAATCGAGGTGTTGGTGAATCTGATAAGCCTGAAGGCCCATACTCTAGTGCTATGATGGCTGATGATTATGCCGGCCTCTTGGATCAACTTGGGGTCGAAAAGGTCAGGGTCGTCGGATGTTCGATGGGGTCAATAATTGCTCAGCAATTGGCCCTGCGTCATCCGGACAAGGTGCAGAGCGCTGTTCTCATGTGTACTTGGGCCAGATGTGACCGGTACGCTGTTTCTGTTTTTGAGCATCTTGCTAATGCAAAGGCGAGGCTTAGGCCCGAAGAGTTCATGAAGTACGTTCAGCTTTTAATCTTCACAAAGCCCTTCTGGGACAATGATGAAACTTATCAAGGTATAGTTGATGGGCAGAACGATGCTCGTCTTGGTGAGGCTCCTCAGCCCGTTCACTCCATGGAAGCTCAGGCAGCAGCATGCATCGGTCATGATGTTTATGATCAACTAGGTGACATTAAGTGCCCTTGCCTTGTCATAGGTGGTGAGGATGACATTTTCACTCCGAAGTGGATGGCAAAAGAGACTGCTGAGGCAATACCTAATTCAGAACTTCATCTTTATGATGGTGCGGGTCATGCTTTTCACTGGGAGAAACTAGATGACTTTAATCCACGTGTGATGGATTGGTTAAAAGCGAACTAATATAAATTTAAAAAGAAAGAAAACTAATATGGCTATAAAATTTGGTTCAGAAGTATACACATGGTTCATGGATGGCTATGGGGACGGTAACAATAATAAACTTGCTCACATGGCCAAGATCATTGGTGAGGCTGGCTTTGCAGGCATCGAACCGATGGTCCTTGAGCCTTATGATACTTACTGGTTAGGTGATTGTAAGGATCCGCAGAAATTAAAGGATGCTCTTGATGAGGCAGGAATAGAGCTAGCAGCATTGGCTCTGATTTGTAAGTGGGACGAAGAAGAAGAGACCGAGTCCGAACGCATAGCGGCAGATTGGACCATTGAAACGCTTAAGCTTTTCCCCGGAGCTGCGCTTGGGACAGTTCCATTACCTGACGGAAGGCACAATCTTCAGCAACGCAGAGTCAATTTAGTAAATAATGTGAATAGAGTTTCAAGAAGAGCTGCTGAATCGGGTCTGAAGTGCTCATTTCACCCAAATAGCCCTCCACCATCATTGGTTCGTACGCAGGACGACTATGACGTTGTTTTAAATAGTCTAGATCCTGATGCCACTGGCTGGACTCCTGACGTAGGTCACATTGCGAGAGGAGAAATGGATGTGATCGATACGATGACTAAGTGGGGTCACTTAGTTAATCATATTCACTACAAAGATTTTTCGGGTAATGGCCCTGAGCCTTGGTCGCAGATGGGAAGTGGTAAGCTTGATTTTCATAAGATCACTGAATGGCTAACGCTCAGAAATTATGAGGGCTGGATCATCTGTGAGGATGAGGCTGAAGTTGCCATAAAGGATCCAGACGGTGTGACGCTGCAGAACGGGGAATGGTGCAAGGAAAACTTGTTCCCTCTGGTCTAGGACAATATTTACACATAAGGCTGATGCAGAATTTATATTCTCACTCTAGTGAGAATGAGATTCAAATTGCTTTAGGTGTTGCTGGAACAATAAGATGCCAAAGTATTCAATCGGATTAGATTTCGGTACCAATTCTTGTCGTTCAGTTATCATCGATATATCTGATGGGGCTGAACTTGGAACCACTATTTTTGATTATCCTTCGGGTGACCTTGGCATTCTGAGTGATCCTGCTGATCCTAACGTGGCTAGACAGAATCCGCAGGATTACATTGATGGGCTGGAGTTTATTATTGCTGGTTCTCTGCAGGAGGCCAAAAATAACTATGCAGATTTTGCTGCGGCTGACGTGATAGGGATCGGAGTCGATACGACGGGAAGCACTCCTATTTCGGTAGACAAGAATGGTACCCCCTTAGCACTGACTGACCAATTCAAGGATAACCTCAATGCAATGGTCTGGCTTTGGAAAGATCATACTGCTCATGCCGAGGCTGCGGAAATAACATCCAAAGCAAAAGAATTACGTCCTCATTACCTCGCCAAGTGCGGCGGCACCTATTCCTCTGAATGGTGGTGGTCAAAGATTCTGCACTTGAAGAGGTGTGATCCAGCCGTTTTCGAGGCCGCTCACAGTTTTGTGGAGCACTGTGACTATGTTCCCGCATTACTTTCTGGTAACACGGACCCTTTGACTATGAAAAGGAGCGTTTGCGCAGCAGGCCACAAGGCAATGTATTCCAAAGAATGGGGTGGCTTGCCAGACAAGGAGTTTTTAGAACAACTCGATCCCGCCCTTTCTGATCTTAGTGACCGCCTATTTACTGAAGCTTCAAGTTCTGATCTGCTGGCCGGAACATTGTGCAGTGAATGGGCCGAAAGGACTGGCTTGAGTGAAGGAACTCCGATAGCGGTTGGAGCATTTGACTGTCACATGGGAGCCGTGGCTTGTGGTGTCAGGGAAGGAGTTTTAACGAAGATATTAGGTACGAGCACATGCGACATAGCGGTAATGCCCAATTCAAAACGCCTCGATGATATCCCGGGATTGTGCGGTATCGTTGACGGTTCAGTTCTGCCAGGACATTACGGAATTGAGGCAGGACAAAGCGCAGTCGGTGACATTTTTCTTTGGTTAGTTAATAACTTGGTCCCAGACTCTTATGGAAAAAGCTCAGATGAGAAATTTGTCAAAATGGAGCAGATGATGGTCGAGTCAAAACCAGGATCAAGTGGTCTGCTAGCATTGGATTGGAACAATGGGAACAGGACGGTCCTTGTAGATGTTAGGCTTTCTGGACTGCTGTTGGGACAGACCTTGCAGACCAAAGTTCATGAAATTTATAGGGCATATATTGAGGCCACAGCGTTCGGAGCGCTCACAATTATTAACAGGATCGAAGAGTACGGTGTTCCAATTAATGAGGTCATAACTACGGGTGGCTTAGCTGTTAAAAACGAAACCCTGATGCAGATTTATGCAGATGTTTTGAACCGACCTCTTAAAGTAGCAATGAGTGACCAGACTTGCGCTGTAGGAGCTGCTCTCTTTGGTGCAAGTTGCAGCGGTGACTATGCGATTGCTGAATTGCAGAAAAATTGTGCGAAAGTGAGGGAAGAAATTTACAGTCCAAATGCGGAAAATGCGGAAGTATACAAAAAATTATATTCACTTTATTCAAAGCTTCATGATTCCTTTGGTACTGAGCAGTGGAACGGTAATTTATCGGATGTAATGAAAAGTCTCATTGATGTCCGTGAGTCCCAACGGTCTTAGAGGAGGCTATTGTCTGGCCCACATTCCCCATACTCTGAGATATTCAGGGATAGTTAATTCACCGTTTGAGTTTGAATCAAATGCTGAATAGACCTCTTTAGCAAGTCTTTCATCTTTGAGTTTTTTGCTTTGTATAAACTCTTTAGTGCTGAGCTTATTATCGTTATCCGAATCCATGGATGAAAATATAATTTTTGCCTCATTAGTAATAATGTGGTTTTGGATGTGTTCCTTCTCTGATACAAAACCATCATTGTTTGAGTCTGAGGCATTAAATATACCTGCCCTTGATTCGGATGTCAGATACCGGCCATTATCAACGTATTCTTTCTTTGAATGTTTCCCGTCCTTGTTTCTGTCGATGAAGCCAAAGAGCCTTTTGTAATTCTGTAATTCTGACTTTTTGGCGCCAGTGACTCCCTTAGCGCCCAAGAGTTTAAGTATTTCCTTAGTTGAATGGTCCAGTATTTCTCTTACCAATATAGGTTTAGTAGGATTAAATTTGATCTTAGGGGTAGAGTCCTCCTCTGATCTGGATGGTCTAGGTCCAAAGTTAGGTCTAATTTCATCGATCGTTAAATTACCGTCACCGTTTTTGTCTAGCTTAATTAATGATTTAGATGCCTCTTTAATTTCCTTCTCCGATATTATTTTATCTCCATCAGTATCGAGCGATTTGAGTACAGGCAATGACCACATGAAGTTTCTACCTGACGATGATTGGGGCGGTCCTTGGCGCCTACCATCGTCAGTATTGGGTCGCTGTGCATAACTGTAATTAAATAAGATCCCACCAGTTAAAATAAATGTAATGGAAAGTAGGTATGGCCTTGTGTTCATAGTGAAATTAAATTCCACAATGATTTAATGTTCGTTACATAAAGATTATGCAATAAACATTTAACTATGAGCTTGTCAGCTAACTAGCGACGATTTGAATAAAAGCTTATCAGTTTTACTGATTTTCAGTAATTTGATATGAAATTCTTTTAGTCTTATCGGATTTGTCGGCAAGTTTCTTTTGAATCAGTTTTGAAACTACCTCGTCGATCGAAATTCCCCTCTCATCGGCTATCCTTTTGAAACTTAAGTATTGTGTTTCTGAAAGGCTGACTTTTAGGGGTTTGTTGTTTTCATTTAAAATAAAATCCATTTATAGGCCTATTAGAACAACTAATGTCATGCCTGTCAGTAACAAATTTTCATGTGCTCTGGTATGTAATGGCTTTAACTTCGATAAAGCTGATTAATTATCCAAAGCAAATCGGTAGAACTTTTTGCCGTCTTTAAGCTGAATAGTTTTGGTGATTTTATCACCAGTCTTTTGCCAGTTCTTTAAGTCTTCACTTTCCTCGATAAGGAAAGATATTAATGCTTCTCCATTAGAGGCATTTATTAGAATTGTTCCGGCTCTTCCATTTTGGTATTCAGCAAGTTGAGCTTCTAGCCGGGCTATCCTTTGATCTTTTGTGTCTTGAATAACTGCTAAGCCGATGACTCCCTCGATGTCGGCACCTTCAAGATCAGCACCTTCAAGATCGGCTCCGCTGAGAATTGCGCCTTGAAGATTTGCATTGCTGAGGTCAGTTCCGGTAAGATCGGCTCCGCTGAGATCGGCTCCGCTAAGATTAAATCCAGTCAAATCGATGTCAGACAAGTGAGCTCCAGATAAATTAGCTTTTGGTCCAATTAAATAACCCTTAATGATACGCCAGTCTCTTGGCAGTGTGATTGGTTCAAGTATCCCTCCCCTATTATCAAAAATCATTTGACCTGATATGACTCCATCAAGATTGGATGCGCTTAAATCAGTATCATTAATCTTTACTCCTGTGAGTATGGCTCCATTAAGGTCGGCTCCATTAAAATCGGCGGCGTAAAGATCAGCTCCGCTCAGGTTGGCATTTTCCAAATTTGCACTTTGCAAGTTGGCCACACTAAGATCAGTTCCACGTAGATTAGAGGTACGGAGGTCCGCGCCAGAGAGTACGGCCTGATTCAAATTAGCTCCACTTAGGTCAGATCTGACCAGACGGGCATTCCTGAGATCAACTTGATTTAGGTCAGCGTTGCTGAGGTCAAATCCGACAAAGCTTACGGGTCCACCATTAAGGTTTCTGAGGATAGCTTTAGGCTCAATTAAGTAGAAAACAGGAATGGGGCCGAATGATCCTTTTATTCTGCCTGTCCTAAGACCGCTTTTGTCATCAAAATTCTCTTCGACCCATGACAATTGTCCTGAACTTATTAACGAAGAAAAGGTTAAGATCAACAGAGTGATAATGGTCTGTTTTTTCATGTTAAAACATTTCATAGTTTAACATTTAAACAAGTTGATCGATTCCATGATAATATAGCGCCACTTGGCCATCTGTGTTAAGTTCGATCACGGTAAATATCTTAATGAAGCTAAACATAGTCATACTCGTTCTTTGTGTTCTGAGTGAATTTCTTTTGGCCTCGCCGAAATTTTTCGCTAAGCACTGCAATGAATGCCATGATTCGGAAACCTCTAAGGCCGGACTTAATCTTGAAGAACTTAGATCAGACTTTTCCGAGCCGTCATCGATTGATGTGTGGCAGAGAGTTCTGGAGCAGATTGAGACTCGCCGTATGCCTCCGAATAAAAGGCCAAGACCTAATGATTTAGCTCATGAAGAGTTAACGTCATGGATCAGAGGAGAATTTGCAAAAAAGAACATTGTTCCCACTATTGATCATAAAAGGAAAATGCCTGATTACGGCAACTATCTAGATCACGATAGTCTTTTTGACGGATCTCAAACAGGTCCTGCTTCATCGACTCCGAGGCTATGGCGTCTCAGTCCTCACATCTACGATGAATTCATTAAGAATCTGGGGAACGTTCGGCACGCAGCAACAATACATCAGCCTTTTTCAATTGATGAGAGTAAGGGTGTCATCGCTGACTTCAGTACACAGCAATTTGCTGATTCGGCTACCTTGCAACTTCTGATGATGAATTGTCAGTCAATTGCTGTCTATCAGACAACTGGCATTCTTAAACGTGAATGGGATGGGCGAATGCAGCTTCATCGCCAAACCCCGGACATTTTTCGTGACATAATTGAATCTGATATAGCTCCAACGACTTCACAGGTTAATGAGGCTATTAGTCACCAATATCAATTATTTTTGGGACGTGAGCCTACATCTGTGGAGCTTAAAAACGCATCACAGTTATTGAGCGAGGCGATCCGAAGTGGAGGTAACGCGCGTGGTCTGCAGACTGCTCTGGTCTCTGTGATGCTTAAACCCGAAGTCATTTATCGGCTCGAAATTGGTTTTGGTGAACCGGACAAGCATGGTCGACGTCGTCTGTCAGCCTATGAGTTGGCCTTTGCGCTGTCTTACGCTTTGACGGACAAGCCCCCTGATCAGGTGAATGTTGGTGCAGAGACACTGCTGACTCTTGCTAGATCTGGAAAACTGGACTCATCGAAAAACATAAAGCGGACAGTGAAGGCTATCCTTGATTCTAATGATATGTCAGTCGCTGATTATCGAATGTTTACTGAAGATCATAAAGTACGTAATACTAGGGCTCTTCGGTTCTTTCATGACTTTTTTGGGTATCACCATGCACCCAGAGTCTTCAAAGATGAGAACAGGATCAGCGTTGACAGCGGTTTTGATACGGAGAGGATCGTCACTGACGCGGATCAGTTTGTCATGAACATATTCGATAATGACTCTGATGTGCTTCGCAATCTGCTCACTTCAAATAACTATTTCGTTACTTACCTAGGATCAGATAAGCACTTTCAACATGACCTCAAATATATCCGAGAGAACGTCAATGACGCCGGTTACAAAACGAACATAGCCTACATTAGAAGAATCGAAGCGGCGGGCAAGACTCCGATTCCTCTTGAGGGTCCTTCGAGCCGTACTTATGTGGGGTTCTATAACATCGATCACGAGAACTGGGACTATCCTCGAAAGCAGCCGTTCTCACTCCCTGAATCACAAAGGTCTGGCATTCTCACTCATCCTGCATGGCTCATTGCCTGGTCCGGAAACTTTGACAATGATCCTATTCGTCGTGGCAAGTGGATCAGGGAGCATCTTTTGGCTGACTATGTTCCTGAGATTCCAATTACAGTCAATGCGGTCATTTCTGAAGACAGGAAACATACTTTACGTGACCGGCTAGAGCCGACCCGAGCCAAAGAGTGTTGGACATGTCACAAGAAAATGAACCCTCTTGGCCTTCCTTTCGAAAATTTTGATGATTTCGGCAGGTTCAGAAATGCTGAAGTTCTCGATGAGATCCTGAGTATATTTCCTGAACGACACCGCGATGCGCGGACCACGCCTATTGATGCTTCAGGAGAAATCATAGACAGTGGTGACAAGCAAATTGATGGTAATGTTAAGAGCGTTTTCGAATTGCTTGACAGGCTCGCTAATTCGCCGCGTGTTCGCCAGTCCTTCGTTCGTCATAATTTTCGTTATTGGTTAGGCCGTAATGAGACATTCTCTGATTCACCCACACTCATTAATGCTGACAGGGCATACATCGAAAACGGCGGCAGCATGAAAGCGCTGATCGCTTCACTCTTATCATCTGACTCGTTCATCTATAGAAAATGAAATTAGAGCGACGACAACTTCTAAAAGGCCTGGCAACTGGTGCCGTGACACCTTTGCTCAAGCCGTTCATTAATAATCTCTATGCTGAGGACAGTGGCGTGCTTCCTAAGCGTTTTCTTTTTGTTGTTAAATCGAGCGGGCTGACTCCTGCCGAACTGGTTCCCGCTGATCTTGTTCCCTCAATGGTCAGACCCGGTGAACGTGAAGACTGGCCAGCCGAACTCGTTCCAACTAAAAAATTGATCGATTTGCCACTAAAAGATCATAAAATTCCTGAATCTCTAAAGCCGCTTTTACCTTTCATTGATGATCTAACAATTATTCAGGGACTATCCGGAAAAATGTGCCGAGGCGGACACTCTGCCTGGTACGGTGCACTTGGTTGCTACCATACTGGCAATGAGGGGAATCCCGGCCGAGCCTCATCCGCTACTGTCGATGGTGCCCTGGCCAAGGCCTTGCCTTCGATATTTCCTCACGTAGGACTGACTCTTGGAGGGAAGGTCCTCACGGGCGTCAAAGACTCCGTGGTATATCCTGGAATATCAGCGCTCGATGCTGATCGTCCACTCCCTTATCAGGCCAGCCCCGTAATGGCTTATAAATCACTCTTTGGCGTCGCAGCTACCGGCAAAGACGCTGAGGCTGACAATCTTCTACAGACAATTCTACTAGATCATATGGTCGATGACATTAAGCGTGTCCGTTCGAGTATAGGAAATGCCGATAAGGACAAACTTAACCATTACTTGTCTGCCTTCGATTCATTGCGAGACCGTCGGCGTAAGCTTAAGGGCCTTGAAGCGAAAATCCGAGGAGCTGCTCCAAAGGTCACCGATAAATTCACTTCAGAGGTCGAAACTGACCGGATCGAAGCTCACTTTGATATTGCTGCTGCGGCATTAATCTCAGGAATATCCAATGTTGTTAATGTTCGTGCTGATACGCTCGAAGTGACTTATCGAGGACTCGGTATATCTAAGCATGTTCACGGCCTGGGTCACAGCGAGTCAGTAGATGGTATGACACCGGTAGAGGCTCGTTCTCGGATAAGAACATTTCATTTAGAGCAGATTGCCCGTGTCGCAGCCAAACTTAAGGCAGTCCCTGAGGGTGACGGTACGATGCTGGATAATACCCTCATTGTCTATCTTAGTGATGCTGCTGAGAAGCATCACGGAAGTTGCATAGAATGGCCGTTTATTCTTCTAGGCGGCCTTGCTCCCGGAGGCGGTAACCGTTACCTCCAGTACCCGGAGTACAGACAAAGCGGACATCACACCATTGCTAATCTGTACAATAATTTTATGCATATTGCCGGTGAGCCGACTGACAAGTTTGGACGATTCGACACCGGGCTTCCAGAAAAGATTCAATTGGGTCCCCTGCCCGAACTTCTTTCCTAGTTCATGGCTTTTAACATTTTCAGACATAGGAGTCGAAAATATCATTTCAGGTTGATGCGTTGCCGGACGTATTGAGGATAGTCATCGCCGATACAAAGAAATGATACTATTGCTGTACCATCATCAAGATTTTTTTCGCCCGAGTATTGCCAGTTCTTCGTATCTGATTTCCAGACAATTAAGTCATTCGACGTCTCAATTATAAATGATAGGCCCTCTGAGGTTAGGCTACGTTTGAATGAGACAGTCAAAGCACCACTTGAGTCTAATTGAGCAGTGGCCGTGTCTTTGCTTGTCGTTGGAACTGTTGGGTCAGTTCCGTTAGCAAATTCGAGTAATGCCGTTTTATCATCGCTATCGAGGTCAGAATTGGGATCTGGGTTTCCAAAATTGGCTGCCCAGTCAATATAACTCACATTGTCCGAGTGACTGGGGGTTCCGCCAACTGAGCTACTGCTTCGCCAGTTAGAGGCGAGCTCATGGTTGGGATATGAGTTGGGTTCAATGAGAACAAGGCTATGACCGTCCGTGTCGGCAGAAACTGGCCAGGGATCAGTGTCTGAATATTTTACTGTCAGTAATATTTCATCTGCAGATGATAGCAACGTCAGTGACTCGCCGCCGTTACTGAGGCCGGTACCATTTAAGAACTCTCCAGCAATACGATCTGAGAATTGTGAGCCGTAGCGGAAATTAAAAGCTTCTGTATTTCTTACTAGAAGGATCCGCTCATTGGGAAGGAGCAGAGCTAGTGGAGATTTGCTAAAATCAAAGTCAATTCCATCTATAAATTTCAGTCCTAGAAGGCTCACGGGGCTATTTCCAATGTTTAATAATTCAAGATATTCGAACAGATCTCTATCGTTGTGTCCTGCTGAAATTTCATCTTCTGTGGGTCCATGAGGACGATACATGATCTCGGATATTACGAGATTAGTTGAGTCGGCAATATTATCTGAGCCGATAAGAGTGATTTTCTCAGGTGCGCTCCAAGTAGAGCCATTGTAGGTCCTAGCAGTTATGAGTTGTGTGTCATTGATTAGTAGAGGCTCTGCTGAAACGTTATGATTAATTTCTAGCGTTGCACGTATCAGGAAATCGGAACCGCCCTGAGAGCTGTTCATGCCGTGCATGGCAAGTACATTTGATCCATTCCGAATATGATTTTTGAACGGGTTAAGATCAATTTCTATTGGTGACCTTAGTACTGCCGAGTCTCCTCCCGGTCTTGACCTTCCGTTCTCTGTTCGGCTGTTCCACGATGGCGGATCAGGAGCGAGTAATGATCCGACTCTGATGCCGTTAAAATACGCGATAAAACCATCATCGGGCCACACAGTTAGCAAGATGTCATTGACGTTGTCAGCGTTATCGAATTCGAACTCATATCTAACGTAGCAACTAGCATTGATGCCCTTCATTAGGTCTTTGATGTCTGTATTAATCAGTTCACTGATGCCTCCGACCGACTCGAACCCGATCCCGTTAATTGCGCTAGTCCATTCAGAATCATCAAAATTGTCAAGATTCTCAGCCCAGTCGAGTCGGAGCTGCTCGTTCTTGGGAACGATATAACGACAAGGAGAATCAGGACCTAATATAATTTCGTTGATAGGACCGCCAGGAAAGATCTGCGATTTGGTGGAAGGCTCTCCTCCGCTGGACCTTGGATCAGACCCATCAGTGGTATAGATGACTTGACCATCTGCTGAGTTCATGGTGAGACCAAACCCGGGCTCCACAATGCCGCTGGGCGCATTAAAGGCAGGCTGCTTTGGATATTGCTCATCGACCCAGGACGCGCGTGCCTCTAACCAATTTTTCATATGTGAGATTTCAGCTTCCCAGCCGCTCAGCTCAGGGTCAGCAAATGGACCGCCGTTCGGTGGAATTTGTCTCCATCTTTGAAAGTTTCTGGCCTGAGATTCGCGAATCTTATCAGACATTGAATCGATGATTGAATGCAGATTAGATATTGAGAATACACCTTTCCGTAATTCAAACCAACGATCAGTGTGTCTCTGGCGGATGTCCGGATAATTGGCCTTTGCAGGATCCGCCGAGGGTCCAAGGAGGTTCCCATACCAGGGGAATCTAGAGTCGTACCATGTTTTACTGGATACTGTGCCCACACTGTTCACAACGCCCTCCCATGCTAATGGGTTATTGTCCCGCACGTCCTCACAGCCGAGTGCCCTGTCAAAGTCCCAGACCGGACCCGAAACAATTTTCCCTCCACGGTCCTTATGAAAGAATGCGCTGTGTCTTCCCCAGTCGATGTTCATGACGAGAATATTTAACCAGTGATGATCGATCCATGAGTCAACGTCGATGTAGTCAGAGAAGTGCAGTCCAGTTGACCGGTTAATTCCTGAGGGTTTGTTAATCAGTGCTGAGTTAAGCTCATTGAGATGCCTCGTTATCCATGACCTTTGTTGGGATGTGAGTTGGAGTCCTCCAGGATCAACATAAGTGAGCTGGCCCATGCCATTCACATACATGGTAGGCTCACCAGGATCTGGCCTGTCATTTTTGAAGATATAGCCACCAGTAATTTCTGGTTCAGAGTTCTCCCAAGGCTGGAGATGTTCAATGTCTACCCGGTTCGGATCCATTTCTATTCTCTCAATGAGGGAATATACGCCAAAATAATCATTGTCTGTGACACTGTTTCCTGAAGTGTCACTGAAAACTTCAACGAATTGTGTGTGAGGCGCATAGCGTCCGATTTGCCGGCTAATTTCATATACGAAAGGGTTGCGCATGAGAGCCAAGTCCCACTCGTATCGTGCATTTAGGATCCAGTCCGCTTCCCTCGCCATACCAAGAGGTTCTATGTTTCGGTCATCATCATTTCCGTCTTTCCATGTCTCTATAGATAAGGAATATTTGGGCCAGTAACCAGAGCTAGATCCTCGCCTTCGTATTCCTGCTCGTGTAGTGAGTTGAGGGCTCTGGGTAAGGACAGTTCGTCCCGTTTCCGGGTCAGGCTCGAAGAAGAACATGTGAGCCTCGCGTCGTGTCGTTGAGCTTGTGCTGGGAGGAGATCCTTTGCCTAGTGTCGAAATCACAATTATTGGCAAGTCAGAGGAGAATTCAGGTATGCTCTGTGACATTTTAAGATAACTTTCTGTGCGGACCTGCCCGTCAATGGAGCCAGGCAGAAAAGCTTGGGCCCTGATTTGTGTGCTTTCGTTTATTATAATGGGATCAGTGAATTGAGGTGATGGGTCATTTTCATTTCTTGGAACGCTAAGGTCAGTGGTGTAGCGAATGATTGCGCCGGGCGTTTTTGTGCTGAGTCTAAGTTCAAAGCTCTGAGTGAACATGCAGCTCTGTTTTGAGAATGTTATTTCTTGGGGAGGTCCATTCAGGACGGAATCGTTTGGCTTGCCTGGAGTTGGATTAATAAAGTATCCGTACTGGATCCCTGCAGATGTGTCACGGAACTGAGCTGATAATTCAGCGTCAATGATAAAGTCTGAACTTGAGCGGCTTTGGTTCATTCCCTGAATTGCCAGGACATTATTACCGTCAATGAGTGCACTGCGGTGTGACGTCAGGTCAATTATGATCGGCGTGGATTTGACGATATTATCACTCCTACTCTTAGTGGAGGATGAGTTCCAAAGAAATGGTGACGGTTTGCCGAAGCTGCCGACTTCAACGCCATTAAGATAAGCCACAAAGCCATCGTCTATGATAACTTTAAGCTCTAATGAGGTGACCTGTTTTGAATTGGAGTCAAAGGTGAATGGATAACGGAAAAAACCGCTCGCATTGGTTCCGCGCATCTCATCCTTTATGTTGGTTGCGATTGAATCTTCCAAAATCCCGCCTGATGATTCGAATCCGAGTGGACTCAATGCCTCAGTCCAGGAAGAGTCGTTGAAAAGTGATGGGGCCTTTTTCCAGTCATTAGCAAGAACATCAGTATCGGCTATAAAGTACTTCACATTTGATCCAAATTTGACCAGAGATAAACTTTTGGCTCCATTTGCCATACCGATTCCGTATGAAATATTTTCATACTGCTGTGGGTAATTCGGAGCCACTTCACTAAGGACCGTGACTCCATCAGGTCCTATGAGACCAAGGTAGTCGCCTCCGCGGTCCAGGGTAAAACTTGTATGTAGCTCATTGGTGTCTTTTCTGTCCTTGCCCGAGGCAAAAATTACGATTGAATTGCCAGCCGGAATTTTAGTTTGTGGAAAAGTCCATCGCGTGGGGTCATCATTATTATTTGTTAAATAACAACCCTCCAATGACTCCTCACTATCGCCGCTATTTGTAATCTCGATCCAGTCAGAGGGGGCGCCGTCCGAATCGCGGTAATTTTCATCCGCTGAAGCCATCAGTTCAGTGATGATGATCTGGGATTGCAAAGAACATTGCAGGATTTGCAAAAAGATTACCAAGCAAGTTAATAGTGTATGATTGGGCCGGAATAACACAGTCATTTATGGTAAAAGCCTATCGTTATTAAGAGTGCGTCTCAACTGTTCTATTGTGGATGATATAATCTTAACTATTAATTAATTAGGGTATCTGATCATTTTCAATTCAATGAGTAAATATGGCCATTCTTTGGGAAGCAGAACAGTATCACTATCATTAAACATCCACAGATCTCTCGCAATTCGTCGGATTCACCTGAAGAAATAAGCAAATCAGGCAAGATTAAAGCGGGCAGAAAGGCTAATGCTTGAGTGCGTGTCGGCAAAGGTAGTGCAAGTCCCTCCACGATATGGTTTAGACGAGAAAATCGATTACTCAAAAATGGAAGGACGAATAGATAAAAAGCTAGGGAGATGGAAAGAATTTTTCCGAAAATTACTTTATTGATACTGATGTCACCGATCACCAAGTTATGTAAATTAATTTCATGCTGCTGATTGTTTTCTTTGAGCCAATCAGGCGTTTCGATGGAAAAAATTCTCTGACCCCACGACAGCTCCTCCCCGGCGCAGAAAATAAAAGCTAGACCAATGAAAATAAGAGAAAGGAGAAATGGAGTCGAGCGGAAAGGTTTGAGGCAATAAAAGCGGCGGAAGCACAGTCCCGCACAAAATAAAAGTATTGAAACTGTCAGCCATTCAAGGATTCCGTCCTCAGCCAAATAATAGTTTTCTAAGAATCCAGGTGAAACTAGAGCCAAAATCACTCCGATCGATATTATAAATACTATCAATGCATAAATTGCGCGTTCGGCTAGTGTCATGGCGGTAATTTAATAAAACGTCAAAACGTCAAAACGTCAAAACGTCCAGCCAGATACAAAAACGCGCATTTTCCGCTCTGTAAACAGTAGGGAAAAGACAAAGCTGGAAATAACTTGCCTCTTTTTATGCTGAAGTAGTATTATTCGGGTTATGAATTTTTGGAGGATTGGGTTCACAGCTACTTGCTTGGTTTTGATTGGGTTAGTGACACGACTCGATGCCGGTGTCTTGAGCCTTGATGGAACTTCCCACGTTGAACTTGCCAATCCATCAGGTGTTTTTCCGATTGGTAATGATTCCTTTACCATTGAAGCTTGGATTAACCCGACAAGTATTCCTGCGGGCGGTGGAGCTGGTGGTCAGATTACGTTTTGGGGTAACCAGTCCGTGAACCAGGCTAACGGGTTTCGAATGGCGGGGAATGCAGGAGTTGTGCATTATTTTTGGGGTAACGACCACGCCGTTAGTGGTTTCGGTGATATGCTGGATGACTCGACAGGGCCGAACGGAGACGGTTGGCATCACGTGGCTATTTCTTATGATGGTGATTCTAGTCAGTCCACATGGTATAAGGATGGTGAGATTATTGGCGCAGCGAACCAGGCCCGTAATGCTGGAGTCAACGTTGCTGATGCAAATTACAGGATCGGTTCGAGGCTCAACGGAGAGTTCTTTCATGGATACATTGATGAGTTAAGGGTCTGGTCCAGTGCTCGTTCGGATTCTGAGATTCTTTCGAATTTTGATTCACAGATTAATCCTTCCAGTTCCGATCTTGTTGCTTATTATCAGTTTGAAGGTGACGAAGATTTTTCCGATTCAACAGAAAATGCCAATGATGGGACTCCGATAGGCGTAGGGGCAACAGTGGAAACCGGCATTGATTCGCCGGCACAAGTTCAATTGGATGCAGATGAAGATGGGATCCCGGATTTCTGGGAAGACGAAAATAACGTTGATGATCCCGATGCTGACCCCGACAACGACGGGCTGAGCAATGCTGCTGAATACGCAGCAAAAACGAATCCGAACGCAGAAGACTCGGATGAGGATGGGCTTGGCGATGCAGCGGAGATCAACGACCACAATACCAACCCCGCTTCAGCAGACACGGATGGTGACGGCCTTGAAGACGGAGAAGAAGTTAACGGAACAAATGGATTCACTTCGGACCCAAATCTGATCGACACAGACAATGATTTCGTGAATGATTTTGCCGAGGCTGAGGGAGGAACTGATCCCAATGATCCCACTGACCCGGTTAAGAAGGGAGGAGTTCTTGAGCTTGATGGTCAGGTCGCCAACTTTGTAACTTTTAACAATGATTCAGGACTCATTCCGGTCGGTGCTTCTTCATTTACTATCGAGGCATGGATTAACCCGACCAGCATACCTGCCGGCGGAGGAAGCGGAGGGCAAGTTACTTTCTGGGGGAACCAGAGCGGTCAGAAGGCGAACGGTTTCCGTATGGCAGGAAATCAAGGTCTGAGACATTATTTTTGGGGAAATGATCACGATGCCAATACTTCTGAGGACATGTTGAGTGACACTACAGGTCTGAATGGGGACGGTTGGCACCACATAGCTCTTTCTTACGATGATGATACCAACAGCTCGACATGGTTTCACAATGGAATTTCTGTTGGAACGAAAGTGCGGACCACTGATCCTAACGTTGATGATGCCAATTACCTCATTGGAAAGAGAATCTCAGGGGAACCGTTCCACGGTTTCATCGATGAGTTGCGGATCTGGAATGTATCTCGCACAGATGAGGAGATTTCTGAAAATTTCGAGCTTGAAATCTCTGGCGAAGAAAACCTCGTTTCCTACTGGAACTTTAATGCCGGCCTAACCGATGTTACAGGTAACGGTCATGACGGGATCGCGGTAGGAAGTGCGAGTATTAACAGAATGCTGAATGCTCCGGTCAGTTCATCGGCTTCTTTAGAAATTACAGAAGTTGCTTATGATCTTTCCGGTGACGAAGTTACGATTGTCTGGTCATCACGTTCTGGTAGAACCTATGCGCTTGACTACTCGGAGGACCTGATGGACTGGATCGAGATTGATGACGGCATTGCCGCGGACGGGGACTCGACAGAATTCACCGACGTCTTGCCGCCTGAGACCATGATGCGTTTTTGGCGAGTCCGCGAAATGGATCCCTAACGCTTCAGCGTCAGGTTTTTTGTTCCTGCTTGAACTTTTTGCTCTGTTATTTTTCCGTCCGGCCAGTGGACTGTTAAGGTTGTGTTTTTCCTTGGCATAGCAAAGAAGAGCACCGGGGCGGACTGTGAGAGGTATCCTGATCCGAGGTAGAGTTCGGCGGACTGTATTGGGTCGGAGTTTAATGTTAGCTTGGTGCCTGGCATTACTGGTAGTCGGACTGAGAGAATGCCCGTCGCGGTTGACTTGAAACTACGCACCTGGTCACTGTTGATGCCAATGTGCAGATCCGGGAGGCTATCTCCGTTTGTGTCAGACAATGTGGCCGACATGGCATCACCGGAAACCGATATCCCGCTCTGAGCCGACCTGATTACATTAAATTGCCCATTTCCTTTTCCAGTCATCAATAATGAGATGCCTCCATCCATGCGTCCTGTTTCGGGTTGCGGGCTGAAAAAATTCTGCGCGATAAAAAGGTCCGGGTTTCCGTCACCGTTGAATTCACCGGAAACGATTCCAAATCCAGGAGCTATCTGGGCAAGGCGGGGAAACGGGATGAATTTAAATCCTGCCTTCCCGTCATTGACCAGTAAACCACTTTCTAGGGCACGAGTCTCGAGCTGCATTGCGCGATCGAGTGACTGAGGACTATAGATGTCTTTAAGCTCGGATACGGCAAAGGAGCGATAAGTATCGAATTTTTTTCCAAGCGAAGGAATTGCCTGGGTCGAGCAACTTCGTCCTCTGATCGGGTAGCAGATTGTTCCTTCAAACTCGGCTTCTACGAGTCTTTTTTTTCCGGAATTGTCAAATTCTCCATAGTAAAGCAGTATCGGGTGTTCTGCGCTGGCATGATACTTGGTGTTGAGTCCAAAATTGGTAACTGCGTAGTCCATGTCGCCATCACCGTCAGCGTCCGTGCCGGTGATTCCGTTCCACCATCCGGTCCTATCGGCCAGACCCGCCTCTATGGTGCGGTCTTCGAGTTTACCCTCAAAGTTCAGATACAAGCTGACAGAACCCCACTCCCTTGTTAACAACAGGTCAAGCCAACCGTTATTATCAGCGTCAGACCATATTGCTCCGGTAACCATGCCGGCTCCTTTTAAGGTTGGAGCTAATATGCTGGTCTTATCTATAAAGATTCCCTTCCCGTCGTTAATTAGAAGTCGGCTCCCTGGTGCCATAGGATATTGGCCAGGGATTACACGCCCGCCGACGAACAAATCAAGATCACCGTCGCGGTCGAAGTCCGCAGCACAGGCCGGTCCACTGCTGACGGCCGGACCAGGGATCGACGCAGGTGACCGGTTAAAGTAACCGCTGCCATTATTCATGTAGAGCCTGTCTGAATGGATTAGGTGGCCAGGAGGAGCCTCGACACCGCCACTAGCTACAAACAGGTCCAGGTCACCGTCAGCATCGGCGTCGAAAAACAGCGTTGCCATGTCCTCAGCGCCACGGTCAGTGATTGACGCGGTCCAGTTCTTAATCTTCCGAAAAGAATTTCCCTCGTTAATGTGCAGCTGACCCATATATCCACAGCCTCCTCCTAGGAAAAAATCATCATCGCCGTCACCGTCCACGTCACCCCAGGCAGACCCGGGCCCAAGGAAGGACAACTTATTAGGCAAAAGCGGTTGGAACTGGAAGTCGTTGAATTCCTGTTCTCCATGCACAGCCATTTTCAGAGACGGAGTCTTCTTAAACAAAGGATCAGGTTTTTTAGGTGGTTTTCCTATAGGTTCACCGCTTTCCATTATTGTATAGAGTGTATCAGCTTTGAGTTTTCGTAGTTCCTGTCGCACTCCACTTGGCCAGTGAATTGTCAGGAGGTCGATTTGCTGAGCTTGTTTGAGTCCGAAGTGTGCCAGTGGTTCATCGCCGGACTTAAATCCTGAGAGTGGTCGCAACCATCGCTGTTGAATTCGTCCATTAATTTCTGCCTCTAACCGGGCACCGAATCCGGAGCGGTTGCTGCGGGTCCCGACAAGACGCACTGAGACACGCTTGCCTCCACCGAGATCATTGCGATACAGAGTCACAGGTTCGTCCATGTTTACTACTACAAGGTCAGGATCGCCGTCCAAATCAAAGTCAGCTGTTGAGGCGGCGTAGCTCATACCCACGTGCGCCAGTCCCCAGTCCTTAGAGACATCA